>JAYUZA010000373.1:0-4995 GCA_043752145.1 Flavobacteriales bacterium | reverse complement strand
TTTTCTTTCTTAATTTATTACTGCGGCACTACTGCAATTTTTGCCGTGTCAACAACGGTAGTATCACCGGCAGGCGCTCCATCAGCTGTTGGCGCTGCATCGGGATATAAACCATTTTTAATTGTTTTAATAGCGCCCATCCATGCATCGTAAATTGCTTTTTCCTCTTTGTTCTTAGGGTCCATTACATAGATCTTGATCTGCATATTTGAGTGTGACACACCGCAAATTTTGTTACACAATAAAATATAATCGAACTTATCGTTTTTTTGGATCTTACGCATTTCGGCAGTTGTATACTTAGGGATCATTTTCAAACGTGTGGTCATTCCCGGTACTGTATTCATTTGAGCGCGGAAATGCGGGAAGAATGCTGAGTGTAATACATCCATTGAACGGAACTGGAATTCGTATTCCTGACCTTTTAGTAAATAAAGTTCTTTTACCACTTTATCGTCCATGGCAGCAAGATTCTCTTTATCGTTGATGGTTTTTCCTACAGCCGAAACTTTGATCAAATGACGTTGAAGTCTTTCCAGTTTTTCAAATAACTCAGCTTCTTTTTTAACTGAAAGAATTTCAAAGGCAGCCAACACATTTGTTTTAGCTAACTCATCGATCCCTTTAATTCCATCGTCAAGCAAATTCACATATATCTGCGCATCTTTATCCTTTGATGTTGTAACCAGAATTTTGCGATTCACATGATTCAAAAATTCGTCATTGTCTTTATATCTATCCTTGTAAAGTTTAAGGGTAATGTCAACGATCTCGGCACGCATTTCGTCCTGACGCTTTTCCATTCCTAATTTTGTAAGTACTCCCAAAGGATTTTCGGCATTGATCATTCTAAAATCGGCACGACCTAATTTATTATCGTCACCTGCATAGCGAACGGTCCAGTCAAATTGCTTTGAATAAACTTCAACCAATTGGGCTTTTTTACCGGACTCATCGGTAATTTCATTCCAGGCTCTTAGACCAAGAATAATAATTACAGCCAATACAACCGCGGGAACAGCGGTCCAGAATAATTCAAGTTTGTTGTTATGTGTGAACCAATATGCTTTTGTGCCCGGGCCCTTGTGGTGATATTTAAACGCGAACCAAAACAAGGCGGTATTACAAATAAAGAATACGATGATAATGATCAAAAAGTTAAAGTTCAATAACCAGTCCAAAACATCGCCATGTTCGGAAGCCGAGGGCCCAAGACCACCGTTACCGTATTTTGCCAATAACCAAAAGAATAAGACATAAAATGAGCACATGAAAACGATCATCATTCTCGCGTTAAACACGTTGTCGTTATGAGAGATCTCTTCCTCTTTCTTTCCACGCATTTTCGCAGAAATTTCGTACACCCTCATCATTTGTGCGATGGCTATTACACCCACCATTAAAACCAATACTATTAACAACTTTTCCATGTAAGCTTTATATTATTTTGTTTCTCTTGTCTTCGTTAATTTAAACTTCAATTCTTAATTCATTATGTATTGTGGTGAATACTTTCTTCTAAATACGGGTGATTTTTCACCGATAATGCTGCTTTACTTAATGCACGCAATACAACATGCAGGAACAATCCGAGGAAAGCAAGGAACATTCCTATTTCCAATGCTCCAAATTGCCAGTTCTCATACATAGTAGCCGGCATAACCATTACAAATACATCTAACCAGTGTCCGATGAAAATAATCGAACCAATAAGTATTAAGATCTTTGGATTACGTTTTGCGTCACGGCTCATTAAAATTACCATTGGTAAAGTAAAGTTGATGATGAACATTACCCAATAAATGGTTTTATAATTTTCGTAACGGAACTGGTAGTATGTTACCTCTTCAGGAATATTTGCATACCATATCAACATATACTGGAAGAAGAACAAATAACTCCACAAAAATGAAATGGCAAACATCCATTTTCCAAGATCATGCAAGTGACTTTCGTTTACGTTTTCCAACAGTGATTTACTTTTTAAATAAAGGGTGATCATGATGAAAACAATGATTGCGCTCACCCACATTCCTGCAAAGGTGTACCAGCCAAATAATGTAGAATACCAGTGTGTGTCCAATGACATGATCCAGTCCCAAGCTTGTGTTGATGAAAACACCGCAAAGAATACTAAGAACAAGGCACCTCTTTTATAGTTTTTAAAGTGAATAGCAGTTCCTCCTTCAAGATCTTCCTGCTTCGAACGCTTTTTGAACGCGTATAAGAAAATTAAATATGTACCAATGTAAACAAGCGTACGAACCCAAAAGAACGGTTGATTTAAATATGCTTCTTTGCCTGCAATAAGTTTATCATAGTGATGCGATTCAGGGTCCATCACGCCTTTATGCATCCAATGGTATAAACCTTCATCCTGAAACGCGCTCCCAGCAAAAACGATGATCAAAACAATGGCGCCAATAGGTAAGAACATGGCAACTGCTTCAAACACGCGTTTTAAAACCGTACCCCAACCTGCTTCAGTTGCATATTGCAATGCAAGAAAGAATAAGGCTCCCAAACCAATGGCGAAAAAGAAAAATCCGTTCACCAGTAAATTTGACCACAACCTGGTTTGTTGCACTTCACTGTCGTTGCAACCGGTAAAGAAACCGATGATGGTAGAAACAATTCCTACACCTAGCAAGGCATACGTAATGTTTTTACCTCTTTTTGAAAATGTATACATATTATTTGAAGCGCTCATATTATCGTTATTGTTTAAAGCGTTATTTTATTTTTACTGTATCGGCAACTGTTACTGCTGTTGCAGTTGTATCAGGATAAGTTCCTCCGTTTTGAAGAGCCTTTACCCAGAAAATTACTTTCCAGCGTTCTTCTTTATTTAATTGTCCTGCGTGCGATCCCATCAAACCTTTACCGTATGTAATGGTGTGGAACATTTTTCCTTCGGGTAATGTTTTTAAAGCACCTGTATAGGAAGGAATACCTTCAATTTTTCCATTGATGGCAATTTGACCCATACCATCACCTTTTTCGCCATGGCAGTGAGTACACATTTTTTTGTAAATGGCTTCACCTTCTTTAACAACACCTGCGCTGTAACCAATAGGGTTTTTAAGCTGTGCTGACAGTTCATAATCCTCAGGTGTATTTTTCAATGCATAAGGCAAATTGAAGATCACTTTTGACGGATCAGCGCAAAAAGGAATTGTTCCTTCCGGTGGTAATTTTGCTGAAAGCGAATCGGGATTGTGATAATCCACATAAGCTTCAACAGCGCTTGAACGATACATGTCGGGCATGTATTCGTAACCCGGGCTGTTCGGATCTTTTGTACAGGCTGCAAGTGTTAACGCTGCCGCAACTGCAAGTATGTATTTTGAACGGATCATCTTAATTAGGCTTCTATTTCTCTAACGTCAAGTTCTACAATTCCCGTTTCTTTCAACAGGCTCTGAATTTTGTCGGCCGACATACCATGGTTATCAGCTGTGCGAATTTCCAACACAAACTTATCATCGGTGGTACGTGGGTCGGGGTTACGTGCAGGCATACCCGGCAACGTTTTGTTACGAATTAAATACGTAAGTGCCATACCGTGAGCTGCACAAAAAATAGTAAACTCAAATATTGGCGGAATAAAACCCGGAAGGTTTTCTAACATGGTTCCGTTGGGTTTACCACCCACGATCATTGGCCAGTCAGAGATCATGAAATATTTGATCCCAAAAATTGCCAACATGGTTCCTGTGATCCCGTAAAGGAAAGCACAAATTCCCAAACGCGTGTGCTGAACACCTATCACCGGATCAATTCCATGAATTGGGAACGGAGAAAAAGCATCGGCAACGTGAACACCTTCACCCACAAGTTTTTTTGCGCCATCAAGGCACTTGTGATCGTCATCGTACATTGCGTAATATATTTTATTTGCCATTGTCGTAAGTTCTTAGTCGGTTAAGAATTATATTTATGTAAACCACCATCGTGTTTCCATTGCTCCTCTTTGTAGCTCTGACCCGATGTTTTCAATATCGATTTTAATTCGTTCAATGCCAATACAGGGAAGTATCGGGCGAACAATAAAAAAAGCGTAAAGAAAATACCGATCGTTCCAACAAAGATCCCAATATCAACAAATGTCGGGTGGAACCATGTCCAACTCGAAGGAACATAATCGCGGTGCAATGATGTAACGATAATTACGAAACGCTCGAACCACATACCAATGTTCACTACAATTGACATAATGAATGTGAACGTTAAATTCCTTCTCCATTTTTTCACCCAGAAAAGTTGCGGTGAAATTACGTTACAGGTCATCATACTCCAGTAAGCCCAGGCATATGGACCGCTAAAACGATTGATAAATGCGTATGATTCGTATTCAACACCCGAATACCATGAAACGAATAACTCGGTTAAGTAAGCAACACCTACGATAGAACCCGTAACAATAATTACGATGTTCATGTATTCAACATGCTTAACGGTTACATAGTTTTCAAGATGCATTACTTTTCGCATGATGAGCAAGAGTGTTAACACCATTGCAAACCCTGAGAATACGGCACCCGATACGAAATAAGGAGGGAAAATGGTTGTATGCCAGCCCGGAACAATTGAGGTGGCAAAGTCGGTTGATACAATGGAGTGAACCGAGAATACGAGAGGTGTAGATAACCCTGCAAGCACTAACGATACAATTTCAAAACGGTTCCATGCTTTTGCATTTCCTGTCCATCCAAAACTTAAAATACTGTAAACTTTTTTGGCCAATGGTTTTGTCATCCTGTCGCGAATGGTAGCGAAATCGGGAATTAAACCAATGTACCAGAATACTAAAGATACGGTGAAGTATGTTGAGATCGCAAATACATCCCAAAGAAGCGGAGAGTTAAAGTTTACCCATAATGAACCAAATTGGTTTGGTAAAGGAAGCACCCAATAAGCACACCATACACGACCCATGTGCATAACCGGAAACAAGGCTGCCATAATTACGGCAAAAATTGTCATCGCTTCAGC
>JAYUZA010000372.1:0-4996 GCA_043752145.1 Flavobacteriales bacterium | reverse complement strand
AGAGTTGAGTTGTAAAAGGCGTTTATACTGATTCCGTATTTGATACAGTATATTATTTATTTTTAGAATCCTGTAATTCCGTTCACGGTTGTGTATTTCAAAACCAAATTCTTGTTCGGATAAATTCGTTTAAAGGCACTTTGAACCATTAATGTTCCTTCATGGAATCCGCAAAGGATCAATTTTAATTTTCCGGGATAGGTATTTACATCGCCAACTGCGTATATGCCAGGTATGTTAGTGCTATAATCGAACGTATTTACTTTAATTGCGTTTTTCTCTATTTCCAATCCCCAATTGGCAATGGGACCCAGTTTTGGCGTTAAACCGAACAAAGGAATAAAATGGTCGGTTACATGAATAAAATCGCCCTTTTCCTTTTGATTAATGGTTACGTTTTCAACATAACCGTTTCCACCCAAACCAGTAACTTCTCCGTCAAGGATAAGATCGATGGTTCCGTTAGCACCCATATCCATTACTTTTTGCACCGAATCCAAATGTCCTCTGAAGGTTTGCGAACGGTGTACGAGTGTTACAGCTTTTGCAATACGTTTTTCAACTAAATAAATGGTCCAGTCGAGAGCGCTGTCGCCACCACCCGAGATCACCACGTTTTTTCCGCGATAAATTTCAGGGTCTTTAATAATATATTCTACTCCACGATCTTCAAATTGTGAAAGATTAGGAATCGGGGGTTTGCGTGGTTCAAAAACACCGAGTCCGCCTGCAATGGCAACATTTTTTGCAATGTGTTTGGTTCCTTTATTGGTGGTAACAATAAATTTATCGTCATCGGTTTTCTCAATTGTTTCGGCCGATTCGCCCAAAGTAAATCCGGGCTTGAATGGTTTTGCCTGCTCCATTAAATTATCAATGAGTTCTCCTGCTAATATTGTAGGAAAACCGGGAATATCGTAAATGGGTTTTTTTGGATAGATTTCAGAACATTGTCCACCTGCTGTGGGTAAAGAATCAATTAAATGGCAATGTAATTTTAATAAACCGGCTTCAAAAACGGTAAATAAACCTACAGGCCCGGCTCCAATTATTATAATATCAGTCTCGATCATTTTCTCAGTCATTTGGTAAAATTAAGTTTTATCTGTATTCGGCAAAATCTCTTGCTAGCTTATTTGCTAAAAGCCTAAAAAACAGCACTATTTTATTGTTATTTTCATCGCTTTCATCGGATTTTCTTCTTTTTTTGCCACGAAGACTCTAAGGCACAAAGTTTCACAAAGAGTTACTTGTTTTTTCAAGCAGCGATTGAGTTATTCTATTCAGCTCTTTTACTTTAAATTGAAAATCGCCACTCAGGTTATTGCGAATTTTATTCAGGTTTTCAATTAATTCATCAATTTCGTCCGGAATTGTTTCATTCAATAATTCTTTCACACGTTTTGCCATGGTTGGCGATTGACCATTGGTTGAGATGGCAATTTTTAAATTTCCTTTTTGTACGATCGAGGATAAATAAAAATCACACAAATGAGGCGTGTCGGCAACATTGGTCAGTAATTTTCGTTTTTTCGCTTCGCTACGGATCTGTGCACTGATAGTTTTATTGTTTATCGCCACAATTACCAGGTCGGTTTCATCAAGATCGGTTATTTTAAATTCGCGCACGCGTATATTTATCTTGTAAATTTTTGCCAGGTCAAATAATTCCTCACTCACAACAGGCGATACAAGTTTTATTTGGGCGTTCGGACTATTTCCCACTAAAGCATGAATTTTTTCAAGCGCAACATTTCCTCCGCCTACCACCAATATATTTAATTCTTCAGCCTTTAAAAAGACCGGAAATAAATTATTTTTACTTGTTCCCATTAATTGTAAGTTTCAGATCGGTTTGACACTTCTTTAATAATTCTTGACAAAGCTAATTGACTGTAATATCCCGTTTGTTCTTTTACCACTTTACCACTTATAATGATGGCCGGTGATTGAATATTATTCGTTTCAATTTCGTGCACAATATTTTCGTACGTTGAAACAACTACTTTTTGATTGGGTAATGTTCCGTTTTGAATTACCGCCACAGCTTCATCCGATTTTCCAAATTCGGCAAAGGTCTGTGCAATCTCTTTTATTTTAGAAAGCCCCATCAATATTACAATTGTTGAATTGCTTTGCGCAGCAAGTTTTATTTCGGGTGATATTTCACCGGTATTTGTTGTGGCGGTCAATACCCAAAAGCTATTGGCCGAACCGCGGTGTGTTACCGGAATTCCGCTTAAGCCGGCAACTGCAATAGAACTTGAAATACCGGGAACGTATTCTGTTTGGATATTAAAAGCTTCGGCAAACTGAATTTCTTCAAAACCTCTACCAAATACAAAAGGGTCTCCACCTTTCAATCTAACAACGTGGCCGTAGGTAAACGCATAGCTAATGATCAGTTGGTTGATGTCTTCCTGTTTATAGGAATGTTTTCCATTGCGTTTCCCAACATTTAGCTTGATTGCTCCGGGTTTAGCGAATTTAAGCAATTGTTTGTTGGCTAAAGCATCGTATAAAATGACATCAGCATTTTTGATGGAATTAATTCCCTTAACGGTTATTAATTCGGGATCTCCGGGGCCTGCGCCCACTAAAGTTAATTTTGGTTGTATAGTTGAAGTGCTCATGTTTTCTTTTTATAAATTAAATTTTACTAAATTATTTTCTTCTTTTTGTTTTTTTGACTGTGCGTGAACCTCGATAATTGCTTCAAACCAAACACCTGCATTAGTGAAATAGTTATTGGTAAATTTTTCGTTGGCTTCATTCTTGTTTATCTCTAAAATAAAGTCACTGAACTTTCCCCAACCTTTGAACGGAAATGTTTCGCTGTATTTCGCATCAAAGTCGTTGATCAAACCAATTTGTGTATTGGCTTCAATTCCTTCTGAAATAAGCAGTGCTTTCACCGCATTTAGCAAGGCCGAGTACACCTGGTAGCTCGCATCGCCATACAATTTGTTGTCGATGGATGTTTGCGCCAGTTCATATTTTTCTTTTGCTTCAAAGAACAAGGTTTGCACAAGGTCGATGGTTAC
Organism: Flavobacteriales bacterium; assembly: GCA_043752145.1. Taxonomy (GTDB): domain Bacteria; phylum Bacteroidota; class Bacteroidia; order Flavobacteriales_D; family UBA2798; genus DASPJQ01. The sequence goes on along the minus strand of JAYUZA010000372.1, from coordinate 1,952 downwards.
TCCGGCACATTCGCCAATGCCAATGGCTGTTTCAAATTTTATTTCATTTCCCCAGTCAATTAATTCATTGGGTAAAATTGTACTTACATCGGCATGCACTTTAAGCAATTGATAAAAATACATTTTGCCTTGTCGGTCGTAATAATTGTGAAACGATTCGTCTTGTTTTACATTCTTGATAAAATCGTTCAATACATCTCTCAATAATTGCGGTGTACGTTTTGACGGCACTTTAATTATTTTTTCAGATGCTCTTCCTTCTCCGTTGCCGGTTGCGCCTCCGCCCAAAACCAATTGCAGGGCAGGAATAACATTGTTACCTGATTTTATTGAGCTGCCGTGAAACCCGATGTGTGCCAAGCTATGTTGACCACATGAATTCATACACCCGCTTATTTTTATTTTAATATCCTTATTCTCTAAAAATTGCGGAAATTCGGTGCGGATCACTTTTTCTAATTCGATACTGATAGCAGTACTTCCGGCAATGGCCAAATTACAGGTGTCAGTTCCAGGGCAGGCAGTAATGTCACCGGTACTTTGAGCGCCACTTGAAGCAAGACCTATTGCGTATAGATCCAAGAATAATGCTTTTAAATTTTGTGGTGATACATATTTAAGCAATAAACTTTGTGCGATTGTAATGCGAATATCATCGGAAGCGTAGAGTGATACAATTCCTGCGATCTTTCGCGCATCGGCCGATGAAATATTGCCCAATTGAATTTTAATATAAACAGCTGCATATTCTTTTCCCGGCTGTTCGTTAGGCAGGTGTTTTTGTGTAAATACATTGGTTGAAACCCATTTTAAGTATTCTTCTTTTAATTCGTACGGAATAATGGTGTCAAAATTTGTTTCGGTAGTACTTGGGTTTTCGTAGCTTGGAAGTAAAATATCTTCTTTGGTAAATGTTACCGCATTTTTTTCTTCAACCACCAGTTTCAAAAATTCAGCAAAGCCAATCTTCGCAACTAAATATTTTAACCGTGCTTTATTTCTGTTCTTACGTTCTCCATAACGGTCAAATACCCTTAATACAGCTTCGGTAAACGGAATTACTTCATCGGCTTCAATAAAATTGCTGGCTGTTTGGGCCAATAAAGGTTGTGCACCCAATCCACCCGCAATAACCACTTTAAATCCGCGAACATATTTCCCATCTTTCAAAATAAGTTTAGGAATAAAACCAAGGTCATGTATAAAAGTAAAAGCCGTATCTTTTTCACTTGAAGAGAACGCGATCTTTATTTTGCGTCCAAGTTCCTGGCAAAAGGGTTTGCGTAAAAAATAAGCGAACATGTTTTGTGCGTAAGGCGAAACATCAAATAATTCATCGGGATCAATTCCTGCTTCGGCCGATGCGGTAATATTTCTTACGGTATTTCCACACGCTTCTCTTAAGGTTATTTCGTCCTCTTCAAGTTTAGCCCATATTTCGGGCGTTTTGTCCAGACTGATAAAATGCAATTGCACATCTTGTCGCGTGGTCAAATGCAAATTCCCGTTTGAGTATTCATCCGAAATATCGGCAATACGATTCAATTGTTTCGGACTTATTTTACCAAACGGAATTTTAATGCGTATCATTTGAACACCCTGTTGACGTTGACCGTAAACGCCACGTGCAAGACGTAAGGACCTGAATTTTTCAGGATCGATCTTTCCTTCTTTAAAGAGAAGAATTTTTTTCTCCAGGTCAAGAATGTCTTTTTCGACAACCGGGTTTTCTATTTCACTTCTAAACGATTTCATTTTAATTGGTTTTACTTCTTATTTCTAACTCCTTACTTTTTTTCTGAGGTCCCGAGCGGGTTCGAACCGCTGTAGTAGCTTTTGCAGAGCTATGCCTGACCACTTGGCTACAGGACCTAAAAACAAAAAACCCTTTCGGTGTTGCGAAAGGGTTTTAATATTGATCATATACAATAGTATTTAACCATAACCCTTTC
>JAYUZA010000371.1:0-5001 GCA_043752145.1 Flavobacteriales bacterium | reverse complement strand
GACATTTGAGCAATGGATCTTATATAACTTGCCACATTCACAAATTGCAGGTCGCTTTGATACAAACGTTCATGTACAATGGCCATTGTTTTAATGCGTTGCTGGCTGGATTCCAAAACAGCACTTAATCGCTCGTCACTGAGGAACGATGACTGAAGTTTGAGCAAACTGGAAATAATTTGTAAATTATTTTTTACACGATGATGAATTTCCTTGAGTAAAACTTCCTTCTCAAAAAGCGATGCTTTAATTTTTTCTTCGGCCTTTTTTCGCTCAAAGAACATAGGAACATCATATACTTTTGAGTCAGACCCTTGTTGTTGTTCCTTGGTCAAATATTCATGCATTCGATGAGGAGGAGCCATGATGAACGTACATTTTTCATCGCCTTTTGCACGACAGGTAATTTCAACAGCGGTTAAAGGAATTCCAAAACTTGCTTCGCACCAACCCGATGAATAGCCGGCATTCATGACACATACCGGGAACTTTGACAACTTTCCTGTTTTTATCCACGATGAAGCTTCAAATGAATACGGATGATTATACTTAATAAAAAAATTATCGTCAGGCGAAGGAATACTTCCTTCTAGAATTTCCACAGAAGCCCAACCTGAATAGGCAAAGTGAACCGGACCAGCCGAGAGTTTAGGAATAGGGTCCTTGAGGTCCATTTTATCATGAAAATTTTTGGCGTCCTCAATACCTATCACGTGCGAAATATCGAACAGGAAATTTTTTCCGATCACTATGGCTTCAGCTTCCCCCCTGTCGGAATAAAGGTCCATGATCTTATTGAAGAATCCATAAGAGAGTGACGATGCGCGAACCAAAACGTATCGTTCATCGTTAATTTTAATAGTCCCCTCTGAAGGATTTAGATCAAGGCCTGTAAAATACTTTCCTACCGTTTCTTCTGCCTTATCAAATATGTCTCTGAAAGAATCGGGAACCTTAACGGTGTGACCCGAACGATTAAAAAGATACGAGCCCTTTTTCAAAGCAAGATTTTCCTTTTCCAGTTCAAGGATACGATCTTTTAAACACTTTATTTCATTGTCAGAACTCATTCAAAATAAAATTACTTAAAATTACCATACGAACAAAAAAAATCCCCCGGTTTTAGCGGGGGATTTTTTGTTATTATTACAAGATCTATGTTTTACGCAGTAACAGCCACTTTAGGCGCTGCATCCAATATTTCTTTGCTCGTTCCTTCAGAATACTGGTTGAAGTTCTTCACGAATTGCGCTGCCAGTTTATTCAAGGTATCGTTAAATGCCGCTTTGTCTTTCCATGTATTTATAGGGTTCAACATTTCGGCCGGAACATCAGGACAAGAAAGCGGTAATTCAAGATTAAATACAGGCAATGTTTCGTACTTCACGGTATTTAAATTACCATTCAACGCAGCTGTGATCAATGCGCGCGTGTACTTTAATTTCATACGCTCACCAACACCATATGAACCACCTGACCAACCTGTGTTCACCAACCAAACATTTACATTACCGCTCTTTAATTTCTTCCCTAACAACTCGGCATATTTTGCAGGGTGTAAAGGTAAAAATGCGCGACCAAAACAGGCGCTGAATGTTGTTTGCGGTTCGGTAATTCCCATTTCTGTACCTGCTACTTTTGCAGTATATCCTGAAATGAAGTGGTACATGGCTTGTGGAATTGTCAATTTTGAGATCGGAGGCAATACGCCAAACGCATCACAGGTCAAAAAGAAAATATTTTTAGGGTCGTTCCCAACACTTGGGTTAACTGCGTTTTTAATATGGTGGATTGGATAACTTACGCGGGTATTTTCGGTTTTTGAACCGTCTTTAAAATCAACACTGCTTGAATCTTCGTCAAAAACAACATTCTCCAACAATGATCCGAATTTAATAGCGTCCCAAATTTCGGGTTCTTTTTCGGCCGAAAGGTCAATTGTTTTTGCATAGCAACCGCCTTCAAAGTTAAATACACTACCATCTGCCCAGCCATGCTCATCATCGCCAATTAAGCCGCGATTAGGATCAGCTGATAAAGTTGTTTTTCCCGTTCCTGATAAACCAAAAAATACAGCCGTGTCGCCATCCTTACCAATGTTTGCCGAGCAATGCATTGAAAGTGTATTTTTTTCTTGAGGTAAAATATAATTTAGTACTGAGAAAATTCCTTTTTTAATTTCGCCTGTATAACCTGTTCCACCAATAAGGATCATTTTACGGGTGAAATCAATGGCTGCAAAATTGTGCTGACGTGTACCATCAATAGCTGCATCGGCCCTGAATCCGGGAGCACATATAATATGCCACTCAGGATCAAAACTTTTTAATTCGTCTTTTGTGGGACGTAAAAACATATTGTAGGCGAACATGTTTGACCAGGGATATTCGGTCATTACGCGTATGTTCATTCTGTATTTAGGATCGGCACAAGCATAAACATCGCGCGCGTAAATATCGCGGTTAGCTAAATAAGCGGCAATGCGTTGGTGTAATTTTTCAAATTTTTCGGGCGTGAATTTAATGTTGATATCGCCCCACCAAACAGTATTTTCTGTTTTTGCATCGCACACAATAAATTTATCTTTAGGGGATCGTCCGGTAAATTCACCTGTATCAATGGCCAGTGCTCCTGTATCGGCCAATACGCCTTGTCCGTTTAAAATAGTTTCTTCTACTAATTCTGATGGATCAAGATTCCAAAATACGTTAAGCGCATTATGTAAACCAATGTTAGTTAAATCATGCTTGTTAGGCGTAATTCCGAAATGACTCATAAATTCAAGTTTAGATTTTAACAATTTATTGATGCAAAGATAATGTATTTAACACGCATATTTTGCATGTTTTTATGCACCGTTTAAGTTGTTGATTTATAATGTTATATAAGTAAAAAGAACTACTTTTACACCATGTGTTTTACCATCACAAAATCATTCATAAAATATCCGTCACCAATGTCAAAATCGGCAACCGATTGAATGATGAACCCGTTTTTGAAATAAAAATTGATGGATTTAAAATTTTGACGGTTAACCGTAAGCTTATATGAATTTGAATTTGGATATTCATTATAGATCAATTTCATGACCTGTGAACCCAAACCGGATTTTTGTTTTTGCGCCAGAATGTAAAACTTATGAATGAAAGTCTCGGCTTGTTCATCCACCTTGCTTTGGGATAATGAGAGGAATCCGACTTTTTCTCCATCTAATACAATGAAATAAAATTTATGTCCCTTGTTTGTTAGCTGATCCTGCATTGACTCATGTGAATAAATTTTATTCAGCATATAATCCACCTGCTCCTGCCCTACCATTGCAGGATAGTGATCGTTCCAGGTGACCTTTGCTAATTGAGCAATTTCACCTAATTCGGTATCTTGAACTTGGACTAATTTTAGATTCATTGGGTAAATATATCATTTTAGCTTGACACTGATTTAAACCATGGAATTTATTCCAATATATTGGATTTAAGCCACTTTTTCTTGATAAAAAGTGGCGCAAAAATCAAGACTTATTAAAAATTCCTTGTTTTTTAAAGCCTCGATTTTGCCCCGCGTACAAGCCGTGCCAATACACAAATGCCATCGCAAACTCGAGTACGCTTCCGCATCCACTGGTCCAAAAAAAAAATTAATTGTCAAAGCCCTAAATAAAATCTTTGTCTTAAAAACTACGGAATTTTTAATAGGTCCTCAACCAGCACACTATGCCTGCCGGCATTTCGATTAATAGCAGTTGGAATATTTAGTTGGGCCAGAGGCTGAGGAAATCTCAACGACTCAATAATACGTTGTTGCGTTCAAATGATTTTTCACATAATCACTTACAGAGACTTCTAAAGGAGCAAAATTCTTCGTGTATCCGATGCTTCTCAATTTATCCATATCGGCACAGGTATAATACTGGTATTTTTCACGGATGTCGGCAGGAATATCAATGTATTCAATTGATTCTTTAACTTCCATTGCTTTAAAGGTAGAAGCGGCTAGATCATAAAAGGCACGTGCTTTACCGGTTCCCAAATTATAAATTCCCGAATCTTTTCGGTGATGCATGAAAAAACATAAAACATCAACCGCGTCTTTTACATAAATGAAATCACGCAATTGATATCCGTCTTTGAACTCGGCATTATGCGATCGGAATAATTTTACTTTTCCTGTAGCTTTTATTTGGTTGAAGGCATGAAACACAACACTTGCCATACGGCCCTTATGAAATTCGTTGGGACCAAATACATTGAAAAATTTGATTCCGGCCCAAAAAAATGGTTTCTTCTCCTGTGCCAAAGCCCATTTGTCAAAATCGTTTTTCGAATCACCGTACGGATTCAACGGCTTTAATCCTGAAATTTTTGATTGATCATCGGCATAGCCTAACTCGCCCAGCCCATACGTTGCTGCCGATGAAGCATAAACTAAGGGCAAACCATACTCAACACAGGCATTCCACATATCTTTTGAATAGTTTACATTCAATTCATCAAAAATAGCTTTGTTAAATTCGGTGGTATCGGTTCGGGCACCTAAGTGAAAAATAAACTGAACCCATTGATTGTTTAACTTTAGCCAGTCAAAAAAGACTTTTCGTTCAACAAGGGCTGTATACTTTTTGTCGGTGTAATTCGCTTTTTTTGCTTCGTGCGAAAAATCATCCACCAAAACAAGGTCGTTAAAGCCCAGTTCGTTCAGTTTTGCAACCAAACAACTACCTATAAAACCCGCTGCTCCTGTAATAACGATCATGTGCTGAATTAAGGATGGGAAATTACTAAACTTTGGTGAACTAAGGATACTTTAGGTTTATTTGGCATTTTGAGCTCACATAACCAAGTATTTCTGTAAGAATTAAAGTAATGTGTATTTAACAGGGCATAGCAAGTTTCCTTATATTTGTACTCAAATGGCATTAGTTTATATAACACGAAAAGAACATTTCAACGCGGCCCATAAGCTGTGGAACGAGAAATGGAGCGAAGAAAAAAATTTGGAAAT
>JAYUZA010000370.1:0-5005 GCA_043752145.1 Flavobacteriales bacterium | reverse complement strand
GTATACCGGGTAGTTTTAAAGAAATTACTTTTCAGGTAAACTCAACCAATGCATTTGGTGTTTTTAAATTTGAGTCAGGTGTGCATCGCGTGCAACGTGTTCCTGAAACCGAAGCGCAGGGTCGTGTACACACATCGGCCGTAACGGTTGCCGTTTTACCCGAAGCCGAAGAATTGGATGTGCAGATAAGTATGGTAGATGTGAAGAAAGATGTTTTTCGTGCATCGGGTGCAGGTGGGCAACACGTAAATAAAACCGAATCGGCCGTGCGTTTAACACATATTCCTACAGGAACAGTTGTTGAATGTCAGGAAGAACGTTCGCAGATCAAAAATTTTGAAAAGGCATTGACTGTTTTACGCACACGTATTTTTGAAAAAGAATATAACCGCAGAATGGAAGAGCGTGCAGCCAAACGAAAAACAATGGTTTCGAGTGGAGACCGTTCGGCAAAGATCAGAACATATAATTATCCGCAGGGAAGAATTACCGATCACCGGATAGGATTAACTATTTACAATTTGGGGCCGTTCATGAATGGCGATATTCAGGAAATGATTGATGCTTTACAAATGGCCGAAAATGCCGAGAAACTTAAAGAAGGCTCGATGGCCTGATCATTTTAAACCGAAATTTTTTACAAGCCAGGGTTTTACATTATCCTTATCAGGTTTACCGTAAAACTCATTTATATACGAAAGGACTTCATCGGTTTTTTGTGCGGTATTTTTGGTTTTTAATTCAGCCAAAATTATCTTCACTTCGTCCTTCAGCTCCTTTTCATTAGGAAAAACAAGATTGAATGTTCCAATTGTTTGTCTTAACGATTTACCTTTATCCATCATATAATACAAATTAACTTCAGGACTATCAGGTGCCGTGATGGACTTGCCGTCAACCTTATATAATTCAGCTTTATCAATTAATAATGAATCACTCTGATAAGAAAGCATTTTAGATATTTTTTCACCTTTATAAACATACTCGATATAAAAGAATTGGTTCGTGTTCATTTTATAATCTGCGGCAGCAATTTTAACCTTTGTGCTTTGAATAACGCAAACATTTCCGGTAAATAAATTTTGCAAATCAATAATGGTCAAAATAGCGCCACCGCGTGAAGCAATATTATTGATAGCGGGTATTAGATTATTTCCTTTTGAAGTACCCGATTGATTGGTGATAACAAAACGTCCTTTTTCACCGTTAATAACGGTAGCTTTTGACTCGGGGCTGTTAAATTGAAGTGTGGTGCTGGCTTTAAAAATATCGCCTTGTTGTAAAGCTTTACCTGTTTTCTTAACCTGAATGGATCCGTTAACCTTAATTACTTTGTAATTATCGTCAATCAATGCCGATTTAAACGCCACTAGCAGAAATAGTGCAGCAACAAAAGAATGCAAAGCAATTTTTAGCTTCATACTAGAAATTTTTATCCGGGCCGGTAACCTTTTTGAACTGTTTTTTCCTTGGCTTGATTTTCTCTGTGAAGATCACATAAATTTTCTCACCTTGATCGGTAATGAAGGGCTCACTAATACCATTATTGATCTTTGCCTTATTATCACCTTTATATTTACGATCTATAAATTCGTAGGTATTGTCTTCATAGGCAATATACATAGCCGTTACCTGACTTTGCTCTACTTTAACCTTGCCCGCAAAACATTCGGTACCGGTCTTATTTGAAACAATGCTAATAATGACGTTTTTATACGTAGCGTCAGGAACCGGCTCCGACCCACGTTCGCTAAATGCTTTTTGATAAGCTTCTAAACAGCTTTCTTCTTTTTCCTTTGCCTGAGCGTTCAAATTCACTGTAAATCCTACTGCCAATAAGAGAGTCATTAACTTTTTCATTCTGTTGAAGTGTTTGTGGTTAGCGTAAAAATAAAACTTTTCTTTAATAATAGGCTGTAATTGTTCATATTCTTCTAAATTTGACCTAAATGTCGCACATAAATAATATAAAACAGCATTTTTCAGAGGCTTACAGTTTACTTGAAAGCTTCCTTAAGGACGAAAACAATTTTCGTGCCATTGAACGTGCAGCCTTGCTAATGAGCAAGTCGCTAAGCGATGGTGGTAAAATTATAAGCTGCGGTAACGGGGGCAGTATGTGTGACGCCATGCATTTTGCCGAGGAGTTAAGTGGAAAATTTAGAGAAGACAGGCAGCCATTTGCTGCCATAAGCATCTCAGACCCATCCTATTTAACCTGCGTTGGTAACGATTATGGCTTTGATGCCGTTTTTTCAAGATTTGTAAAAGGCGTTGGAAAAAAAGGTGATGTTTTATTAGTTATAAGTACCAGCGGCAATTCAAAAAACATTGTTGAAGCTGCAAAAACAGCAAAAGAATTGGGAATGGCCGTGGTTGCATTAACAGGTAAAGACGGAGGAGAATTAAAAGATCATTGTACGGTTGAGATCAGAGTAAACCATCAGGGTTATGCCGATCGTATTCAGGAAATTCATATCAAAATTATTCACACGCTCATAGATTGTATTGAGCGAACACAAAATTAACGAATGCTTTTAAAAACATTTTCAAGTGCCGTTTTTGGAATAAACGCCAACATTGTGACCGTTGAAGTTAACGTTACCACAGGCGTAAATTTTCTTATTGTTGGGTTACCCGATGCAGCGGTAAAAGAAAGTCAGCACCGCATTAACGCAGCGTTGAAAAATAATTTATATAAAGTGCCCGGTAAACAAATTACCGTGAACCTTGCACCAGCCGATGTAAAGAAAGAAGGTTCGGCTTATGATCTGCCCATTGCCATTGGAATTTTAGCTGCATCAGAACAAATTATTTCGAACGGTATTGAAAATTATGTAATGATAGGTGAATTAATGCTTGACGGAACATTGCAAAAAGTAAAGGGCGCCTTACCTATCGCATTAAAAGCAAAAGAGCAGGGATTTAAAGGCATGATCCTGCCAAAAGCCAATGCTCCCGAAGCTGCCATTGTTGACGGAATTAATGTTTACGGAGTGGATAACATTACCGAAGTCATTGATTTTTTTGATAAACAAAAACAACCCGAACTTTTTAAAATTGATATTGAAAAAGAATTTTTTGCGCGTCTGGATGAAAATGAATTCGATTTTTCAGATGTAAAAGGTCAGTATAATATTAAACGCGCATTTGAAATTGCGGCAGCTGGCGGACATAACGTTATACTCATAGGCCCTCCGGGTGCAGGTAAAACCATGTTGGCAAAACGACTTCCCACCATTTTACCTCCGTTAAATATTGAGGAAGCACTTGAAACAACAAAAATACATTCGGTAGCCGGTAAAATTTCCAACAATGCGGGTTTAGTCTCAAAACGTCCGTTTAGATCACCGCACCACACCATTAGTGATGTTGCACTTGTTGGTGGTGGTGGAGTTCCGCAGCCGGGCGAAATTTCCTTATCGCATAACGGTGTTTTATTTTTAGATGAATTACCTGAATATAAACGCAGTGTTTTGGAAGTCATGCGTCAGCCCCTTGAAGAACGTAAAGTGACCATTTCGCGTGCAAAATTTACGGTTGATTATCCGGCAAGTTTTATGTTGGTTGCCGCAATGAATCCTTGTCCATGCGGTTATTTTAATCATCCCGAAAAAGAATGCATGTGTTCGCCCGGACTCGTTCAAAAATACATGGGTAAAATTTCAGGTCCGCTTTTGGACAGGATCGATCTTCACATTGAAGTTGTGCCCGTGAGTTATGATGAATTATCATCGCAATCGAGTGGAGAAACCAGTGCCTCAATTCGGGCAAGAGTGATAAAAGCCCGATTGAAGCAAACAAAGCGCTTTGAAAAAAACGAAGGGATTTATTGCAATGCGCATATGCATTCCAAAACCGTACGCACCATTTGTAAAATTGATGCAACAGGCGAAACACTTCTTAAAAATGCCATGCAACGACTGGGTTTAAGTGCCAGAGCATACGACCGCATTTTAAAAGTTTCGCGAACCATTGCTGATTTAGAAGAAAGTGAAACCATTGAAGCATCACATTTGGCCGAGGCCATTCAATACCGTAGCCTTGACCGTGAAGGATGGGCTGGCTAATTAGCCAATTAGCAAATGCGATAACTGCTCTTCCCCCAATCTTTTGTTAACAAATCTGTGACCTCCTAAGGGTTTTACCATCTTTCTATTAAATTTGCACCCAATACAAAACCCTTACTCTTCTCATCTATGGAAAAAAATAATACAAATTCCACTAATAAAGCCGAAGGAAAAAAGTCAAAGGATATAATCGTTGAAATTCCGGTTGAAGGTTCTTTGGGAATATTAGCTTACGGTGCCCAAGGTCTTGATGCCTGGCGCAAAAAAAAATCGGAAGTTGAACAACAAACTAAAAATAATTCCAAATGAGTAAGCGCTGAGCAAAAAAAGTATTGGTAATTGGATGGGATGCTGCCGACTGGAAGATCATTAATCCATTGCTTGATGCCGGATTATTGCCATCATTAAAAAAATTAATTGACAACGGTGCCATGGGAAATATGGCAACACTTGATCCGCCTTTATCTCCTGTTCTGTGGTCATCAATAGCCACAGGAAAAACAGCCGATAAACATGGTGTATTAAATTTTGTGGAACCCGATTTGGAAGTGAATGATATTCGTCCGGTATCGGTTACTTCCCGAAAAGTAAAAGCCGTTTGGAATATTTTGACGCAGCAGGGAATGAAAACACATTTGGTAGGTTGGTGGCCAAGTCATCCGGCCGAACCAATCAATGGCGTTAGCGTGTCCAACTTTTATCCACGTCAGCCAAAAGATCCCAATGCCGAATGGGATATTACACCGAGTTGTATACATCCAAAAGAATTGGAAGAAACATTAAAGGCATATCGCGTTGCGTACAATGAAATAACCTCTTCGATGTTATTGCCTTTTGTTCCCGATGCTGCAAAAGTGGATCAGGAAAAAGACACTTCATTATTAAGTATCGCCAAAAACATTGCAACAGCCTCCTCGCTTCAGGCCGCTGCAACA
>JAYUZA010000369.1:0-5018 GCA_043752145.1 Flavobacteriales bacterium | reverse complement strand
AAATCGCAACCGTTCAACCGTTTTCAGCAAACGGATAGTAACCGATCTTTTGCAAAACACCTTGGGTTTCGAAGGTTTGATCATTACCGATGCTTTGGGTATGGGAGGAGCATTAACCGTGTACCAAAGAGGCGAAGTGGCAGTGAACGCTTTTTTGGCCGGTAACGATATTTTACTTTGTCCCGATAGTATTGAAGTAGCTTTTACCGCCATGCAAAACGCCCTGACCGATGGAAGAATAAGCACCGAACGTTTGAATAAAAGTGTACGAAAAATTTTGATCGCGAAATATCATAGTGGTCTTAGCAAAAAACAATACGTAAAAGAAATCAATTTGATCGAAGACCTCAATGACAATAAAAATAAGGTGCTGGCTAAATTATTAACCGAACGATCGCTTACACTTTTAAAGAACAAGAACAATATTTTGCCTTTTAAACGACTCGACACATTGAATTTGGTAGCCATCAGCATTGGCGATTCATTGGACAATACGTTTTTAAAAAGTGTGGAACGTTATGCGCCTATGAAAAAAATTGGATGCGGCCGATTCTACTCTGGAAATATTTTAGACAGTATAAACGACAATGATCTTGTAATTATCGGCATGCATTACAGCGCTATTTTCGCGCACCGCGATTATATGGTCACAAAGCAAATGCTGAGTACGTTAGAAAAATTGCAAAAGCGCAAACACATATTGGTGGTCTTAGGTAATCCGTATTTCATTACGCAATTACAAACAGGTTTGGAAGAAGCGCTGTTGATTACCTATGAAAATACGGAGAACGCGCAGGACGTTGCGGGTATGGCTATTTTTGGTGGAGCTACAGTGACCGGAAAATTACCCGTTACCATCAATGCTATTTATAAAGCGGGTAATGGGATCGATCTTAAAAAACTAACTCGTTTCAAATATGTTTTGCCTGAGGAATTAGGTATAAAAAGTGAAGCCTTAGCGCGTGTTGACTCCATTGCCAATTACGGAGTTGCCGAAGGCGCCTACCCCGGCTGCGTTGTGTTTGCATCGAAGAATGGAAAAGTGTTCTTTCAAAAAGCGTTCGGGTATCATACGTTTGACAATAAACGACCGGTTAAAGTCACCGATATCTATGACCTTGCATCGGTGTCAAAAATTTCGGGAACAATTACAAGTTTAATGAAATTAAGTGATGAGAAGAAATTTAATGTCAATGAGAATCTTGGTAAGTATTTACCTGATCTGCTAAAAGGAACAGCTTACGGAAAATTAGCATTAAAAGATATACTCACCCATCAGGCAGGACTTAAAGACTGGATCCCCTTCTTTTTATTGGTGTATAACGATAAGACCGAAACATACGATCCTAAAATTTTCAGAACAAAACCCGAGAAAGGATTTAACCGCATTCACGACCACCTGTATATCATAAATAGCTATGAAGATACCATTTTCAATTACGTTTTGAAAAAATCGCCTATTGGAGCAAGCGGGAAATATAAATACAGTGACCTGGGCTATTATTTTTTAAAGCGTGCTATTTATAAAATGACAGGAAAAACATTGGACAAATACGCAAACGATAATTTTTACAAACCACTTGGCTTAACTACTATGGGTTATAACCCTCGGGAAAGATTCAGCATCGATCGCATTCCCCCGACCGAGGACGATCATCAATTTAGAAATGTACTGGTGCATGGCGATGTGCACGATCAAGGGGCTGCAATGGTTGGCGGTGTTGGAGGTCATGCCGGTTTATTTGCCAATGCTAATGATGTAGGCGTATTGTTTCAAATGATGATGAATTACGGAACGTACGGAGGCGAACGATACATTCAGGATTCAACATTAAAAAAATGGACACGCTGTCAGTTTTGTCCGGGTAACAGACGTGGCTTAGGTTTCGATCGCCCAACCATGACCAATAAAGGTCCTACTTGTGATTGCGTGAGCACTTCCAGTTTTGGTCATACAGGATTTACGGGAATCACCGCCTGGAGCGATCCCGAATCAGGAATTGTGTATGTGTTTTTAAGTAACAGATCAAATCCCGTAATGGATAACCCGAAAATAATTACTATGGGAATTCGCACGCGTATACAACAGGTAATTGTGGATGCGGTGAATGGTGCTGGGAAACCGATACAGTAGGGATTATTCAAAAAAATCAATTACAATTACACTCACCTGGCACCTTGTAGGATGATGTGTCGTTACAATCAAATAGAGGAATAGAGTAATTCGGGGCTATTGAAGAAAACTTAATCACTAATTCTTCATTCATTTTAAAGTCGCGACCTCGGCCCGGCCAGCTTGATCTATAAAGAACTCCTTTATAATAAAACTCATGTTTTCCTCGCGACCACCATCTGATGGCATAAAAAAACCAGTGACAGCCCTTTAGTACATAAAGGGCTCTTATTAATTTTGTTTCTGTAAAATCTTTGAAAAACTATCAAACAAACAACTATTAAAGCTATCAATAACAACCCAGAGACATTTTCTTTTTTCATTATCTAATATTAAATTTTTCCGCTTTTTTATTATCCCCTTTTCCTAAAACATATGCGCCACCGCGAAATAACAAAATATAGTTACAATTAATATTGCGGCTATATCAACCAAAAATCCGGTTTTGATCATGTCCCTTGCTTTAATGAATTCGGTGCCGTACACAATGGAATTTGGAGGTGTAGCGGCCGGTAAAGCGTAACCAATGGAGGCGGCCATAGCAACAGCGATCAACACTTGTTGCGGTAAAAGATCGACCATGATCAATACATTAAAAATTACAGCCATTAAAATATTCATGGTGGCAACGTTGGAGGCAAACTCGCTCATGAGCGTTACAATTGAGACCATGAACAACAAAAATAAAATGGATGGAAACGTTGAAAGAAATTGAAACTGTTCGGTGATCCAACCGGATAATCCTGACTCTTCAATGCCTTTTGAAAGCGCGAATCCACCACCGAATAAAAACAAAACACCAATGGGAACACGTTTAAAATCGTCCCAATCCATTAGCTTTCGCTTCTCCTTTTTTGAAGGGATGAAATAAAACAACATACAAATAAACATCATCAAAGTACTTTCTTTGATGGCCTTACTATCGGGTAATAAATTTGAATAACCGGGAATTGTGAATGAACCCAGATCAATATTGTCTTTGAACAGGAAACCAGCAAATAAAACAAGAATTAAAAATCCGATTATTTTTTCATCACGCGAAGGTGGTCCAAGTTTTACAAATTCTTGTTGAACAAAACTATCCTCAATTTTAATTTCATTCAATGATTTTCGAAAGAAATACGCCAACACAAAATAAGCGGCCGTTTGTATCATTAGGGCTATAGGCAACCCAAACTGCAACCATTTTAAAAAGCTAATGGGTGCATTGGGAAAATGTTCGTGATAGGCATTTAAAAAAATAAGATTAGGCGCAGTTCCTATGGTAGTTGCCATTCCTCCGATAGAAGCCGAAAATGCCAATCCTAATAACATAGGAGCCGCCATGCTTTTACCGGGTTGTTGTTTATTTAACTCTTCGTTCAACCCCAATACAGCGGGCAATAACATAGCAACCGTTGCGGTATTGTTGATGAACATGGATACAATGAATGTTGCGGTCATTACGCCACCCAAAACACCTTTGCCCGTTTTTGGAACAAATTTTAAGATGAATAAAGCGAGCCTTGAATGAAGTCCGCTTTTTTCCATGACATAGGCTAAAAGGAATCCGCCAATAAATAAAAATATGACTTCCTGCATATACAGTGGCGCTACTTTATCCATGGGCATTACACCAAATACAGGAAGGATAATAAGCGGTAAAAGGGCTGTAAAATAAATACTGATGGCTTCGGTCAGCCACCATGCGGCCATCCATCCAAAGAGGCCAAGTGTTGCGCTCATGGCTAAATTCCATCCGCTGGCCTTACAGCACATAAAAATAATAGCTGCTAAAACGGGGCCTGAAAGGAGTTTTATGTTCTTCATGCGATCTTTACTGGTCGAAAAATACTAATTTCAGGCTTTGGAACCATGAGCTTAAAGTATAAGTTACAACAATACCTTCGTTATAAACTGCATGCTAAAAACGAGTTTAGTCTGCACTCCCCTTTCATGTTTGATCTCTATAACGAGGTATTTAAAAAATCGAAAAAAGCGG
Organism: Flavobacteriales bacterium; assembly: GCA_043752145.1. GTDB lineage: Bacteria > Bacteroidota > Bacteroidia > Flavobacteriales_D > UBA2798 > DASPJQ01. The sequence continues at coordinate 864 of JAYUZA010000369.1, read as the reverse complement.
ATCCAGATTTTGATAAAATTGAAACCCGTAGAAGATTGATGTTGCGAAATGAAAATGAAATTACGTTTATTGATCATGGAGCCGGTTCATCAAAAGCAAAATCGCCTATTCGCAAAATATCGACAATTGCCAAAAGCACTTCGAAATCGGCAAAGTACGCCCGGTTTATCACGAACCTTGCCGCGTATTTAAAAAGTGATTCTATTTTAGAACTGGGAACTTCATTGGGTGTTTCAACCATGTATTTAGCCGAGAAAAATAAGGAATCACATATTACTACCATTGAAGGAAGCAATGTTATTTTGAAAATTGCAGAGAAAAATTTTAAGGATCTCGGATACAGAAATATCTCATCGCTTGACGGTGATTTTGATGATATACTTCCGAGTCTGATCTTAAAGAACAAATATAATTTCGTTTTCATTGACGGAAATCACACCTATAAAGCAACCACAAAATATTTTGAATTGCTGAAAAATTATTCGTTGAACGATGCTGTGATCGTGTTTGATGATATTTACTGGAACGAAGATATGACCAAGGCATGGAAAGAGATCATAGCGCATGAAGCCGTGACGGCAAGCATTGATATGTTTGAATTCGGTATTGTGTTTTTTAGGAAGGAATTATCGAAGCAGGATTTTATACTTAGGTTCTAATGGAACACGGATAACACGGATGTTGCTGATAAACGCGGATTAAATACAGTAGCTCGAGGCTTCGCCTATTCGCTTTTCTAACCACAGATCTATACAGATTACTCAGGTTGCACAGATTTTTTAACCACGAAGACTCTAAGGCACCAAGAAACACAAACCCCAATAATTTAATTGTCCCGTAGGGACAAAATATCGGTAACAAAAC
>JAYUZA010000368.1:0-5047 GCA_043752145.1 Flavobacteriales bacterium | reverse complement strand
CTTCCAAGGCAACAAATATAATGCGCAAAAAACCAATTTAGGCTGTATTTTTGTGTATTGTTTTAACAAGCGTACTATGCTAACACTATATCTTGTTCGTCACGCAAAGTCCAATTGGGACGACCCCACAATGGCTGATTTTGACAGGCCTTTGAATGAGCGGGGTAAAAGGAATGCACCTTTTATGGGAAAAAAGTTGGTTGAAAAAGGCGAAAAACCCGAATTATTGGTTTCCAGTGCAGCCAAAAGAGCATTTTCCACCGCAAAACGTTTTGCAAAAGAATTGAATTATGACGAAACCAAGATAGTTCGGGTGGATGAACTGTATCATGCACCTGTTGAAGCATGGTTAAAAGTGGTGAATGCATTTGATGTAACGCAGGCGAAGAGTATTATGTGTTTTGGTCATAACAATGGTATTACCGAGTTTGTAAATTATTTGACCGATGGTCGTATTGAAAACATGCCAACCTGCAGTATAGCAAAAATTCAATTTGATGTTGACAAATGGGAAATGATATCAGGCGGTACAGGCGAATTAATAAATTTTGATTACCCAAAACGGTATGCCGAAAATTTAGGGTAGTTTTAATAAATAATATTGGCCGTGTATTTCAACGGATACCCGCCCGACTGAACGACAAATAAGTTAAAATTAATTTATCGAATTCAGTCGTTCGGGCGGGGAATAAGCGTTTCAGAAACGCTGGATTTAGGTTCCCTGCCCGTACCGAACGTGTACTATAATTTAATTATCTTCGTGGTATCGGTACGTTCGGGCGGGGATTCCTAACGAGGCCACAAGAATATGTTTTATGCTTATGTAATAAAAAGTCTTAAGAACGGATCACTTTATAAGGGTCATTGCGAATTTTTGGAGGAGCGATTAAAAGAGCACAACAATGGAAAGACAAAATCCATCAAACATTGCATCCCTTTTGAAATAATTTATTTTGAAGAATTTGTAACATTAGAAGAAGCAATAAAGAGAGAAAAATATTTTAAAACGGCAGCAGGAAGAAAGTACTTAAAGAAAAAATTGGCCGTGTATTTCAACGGATAGAATGAGGGTTTCCGAAACCCTAGATCCAGGTTCGATTCCTGGCATGGCCACAATCAAGTTAATTGTAAGAATAAAAAAAGCGTGTTCCTTTAGAAACACGCTTTTTATCATAGCTTTTTATTTTACAAATTATTTGTTTACATTTTTACCATTCGTATAGTTACCGGATATTCATGGTATTTTACTGTTAAGAGATACGTGCCAACAGCTAAACTGCTTAAATCAACGGTTTGTTTTTTCGAGAAAAGCATTCCTTTGTAAACGGGCTTTCCATCTAAACTATAGATTTGAATTTCTGCATTTGTATCATCTTCCTGTAATCCTTCCAACCAAATTTCTACGATACCATTTGTAGGATTGGGAACTGCTTTTACAGCTAAAACCGGTTTCGCATCTGGCGAAGGTTCCGCATCAGTCTGAACAATTTTAAAATCTCCGGTGGGTGAGTAGTTGCGTAAAATAAATGCATTTGTAAAATTACCGGAGATACTTGACGATAGCAGACTACCACTGGCCGGTACTCCAAACATAAAGTCCATTGTTCCTTTGTAAGAACCCACGGTAAATAAATTTTTTCCATTCACCGCAACCGCATTAGGAGTGTGTTGATGTGATCCTGTAGCAATAGCCGTAGTTGCATTTGCATGCGTCCATGCGCTGGCGCCAGTGGTTATATCATAAGCTGCATCAAAAATGCGTGTTCCATTTCCTACAGCAGGATAAGCCACACCATTTATATTAATTGAATTGTCTTTGAATGTACCGGTATAATAGGCCTTAGAATTTTCAACGTCAACCGCATTTCCGGTTGCGTTTCCTCCCAATGTAACAGTTGCAATTTGCGACCATGCAGTAAGTGCGCTTGGTATAGTTGCATCAATACACATCATGTACGCATTTGAGTTAGTTGCTATGGGAAGTAAATTAGTGCTTCCACTTATATCAAATGTTTGAAACGCTGCTGTGCCACTCTGGTACGTACCTGTTACACATACAAGTCCTGTTGCATCATCAACTGCAATTCCTTCACCGGTCATAAACTTAACAGGAGCGCCACCTGCTATTGGAACTTTCCCTTGTTCGAAAACAGTTGGGCTACCAATGAGTGAATTCGGATAACAAACAATAAAAGCATCAGAAGATCCAGGAAGCGTATTGGTTGATTTTGGCAAGGTAAATGGAAGACTAAGGTCTTTTTCAAACGTTCCAACGGCCCACAATCTATCTTGTGCTTCGTCATAATCCGCGTCTTTGAAAACAGAATAAGACGGGCCAAGAATATTGGATTCTACCGATGATGTTGGTCCTCCAAGAGAGCCAAAAGTCGGATTGTATTTGAGGATATAGGCTCGGGTGGCCGCGGGAGACGTAGCATTACGAGAACCTGCAACATAAATTTCGCCTGTAGTTTCATTAATAGCTAGTGCTTCGGGAGTGGTACTTGTTGAACCGTTTATTGAAACGTCTTGTACAAAATAAACGCATCCCGTGTTCATATCGTATTGTGCTACATATGCGGTGCTGTAAGAGGCTGCAGGTACAAGTTGTATAAAACCGCTACAAGTTGCTGACACGCCAACTGCGCTATTAAAACGCGCTGTGGTAGAGTAGGTTCCGGTTATATACACATAATTGTGATTTTCATCGAGCACAATACTTTTTCCAACATTGACTTTTGAATTTGATACGCGTGCTACCCAAAGTAAATTTGCGCACTTATCGTACTTAGCAAGGAATGTAGATGTGCTCAAACCAGATACAATAGGTATAGGCGCGTTGCTTCCACCATCCACTACGGTTGCCTGGCCATACGAACCAACCACATATACATTTCCATCAGCGTCTGTTGCAACATCGTTGTATTCATCGCCCTTCATGGTGTTAAATGTACTTTGTTGCCACGAATCGTTATCAAATACATCAACAAACTGTATCGGACTTGCATTTCCGCAAGCGCTTGTACATGCATATGTAATTGGATAAGAACCTATGCCACCGGCCGCAATTGGGTCGAATGTTTGGTTAAGTGAATTAATTCCCGGTCCGTTCAGCACACAAGAAGCTCCGCTAGACGAGGCAACAATAGGAATAGGTATTCCATTATAGGTGCATAAATCAACAGGTGGAATAGACGTGAAAATTATAGTGGGTTCACTTATCAAATCTATCGTCAAACAAGTTGTTGTAGTTAAACAACCATTCGCATCCATGGCAAATACACAATAATTGCCCGAGCTTGGCGGAGTAAAATCTGCATTTGTTTCAAGAATGTTGGAAGGGTCTGAAACTTCAAACCATTTATAAGGACTTATTCCGCTGGTAGCTGTAAGAAAAAATGTTCCGCCAATGCAACCTGTCGTTGTCCCGTTAGAAGTGGTAATATTCATTACTGTTTGTGGTAAGGCAGTAACATTTACAGTAGCAGAAGCGCTGCATCCGTTAGCATCGGTTACCGTTACAGTATACGTACCGGGTGCGATTCCGGTATTTGTTTGGGTTGTTATTCCTGCGCCCCAATTATAGGTATACCCCGGTGTTCCTCCCAACGCATCGGCCGTTAAATCGGTTGTAACACCTTCACAAACTGTTGTGCTTCCCGATATTGTTACAGTTGGATTAGGCACAACTGTAATTGTTCCTGTAACGGTGCTTGAACAACCGGTGATGGGATTTGTTACCGTATAGGTTATGGTATGCACGCCCGGCCCTGCAATTGAAGGAACAAAAATATATGTGTGCGCAACCGGTGAACCAAATGTTATAATTCCTGAGGCAGGGAATCCAAATGTAGCAATGGTACTTGGCGATGGTGTGAAAAAAGGAGACGTTGTTATATTCGTAATGTCGTTGTGTGTTCCTACCACAAATGGCGCTGATGATTGACACACCGTTTTATTAAGCGTTGTGGTCACCACCGGCAATGGATTAATGGTAATATTGATGCATGTGGTTTGCGTTGGACAAACGTTTGCATCTACAGCATGTACACAATATACACCCGAAGCAGTTGGACTAAACACCTGGTTTGTTGCCAGGGTGGTATGGGGACTTGAACTCAAATACCATTGATAGGAAGTGAGCCCTCCGGTGGTTGTAAGTGAAAATCCGCTTCCCGCACAAGCGGTGGTTGTACCGCTGGAAGTGGTAATCGGCATCAGCGTTAGTGGATAAACCGTTATAGTTGCGGTTGCAGAAGTGCTGCACCCGTTAGCATCGGTTACTGTTACAGTATGTGTACCTGCACCGCTGAACGTAGTGGTTTGATCGGTTATTCCCGATCCCCAATCATACGTATAACCGGGTGTTCCCCCCGATGGTTCGGCTGTTAATTCGGTTGAATTACCATTACATAAAGTAGTATTTCCTGTAATGATTACAGTTGGATTAGCGTTAAGTATTACATTAACAAGAGCAGAAGTGCTACATCCGTTAGCATCGGTTACCGTTACTGAAAATGTTCCTGCATTGGTGGCAGTAATGGAAGGAGTTGTTTGCGAAAATGGACTCCAACTATAATTCAAGGTTCCTGCTCCCGTTGCGTTCGCTGTTAAAACGGTAGATGTTCCTGCGCAAATGGTTGTGTTACCCGAAATAGATACAACCGGAAGAGGATTTGCCGGAATAATGACTACGGAAGTTGAGGTACATCCAACGGCATCGGTTACCACAACGGTATACGTTCCGGGTGAAAGATTAACAGCTGTTGGTGTAGTTTGCGCTAAATTATCATTCCACAAATACGTATACGTTCCTAAACCCGTACCACCGGTTACATTAACTGTAGCGGAAGCATTGGATGTGCCTGAACACGTTGAGGTATGCGAAATGCTAAGCACTAGTTTAGGATTGGTATTAATAGTAACGCTGGTTGAATATGTACAGCCATCATAATCTGTAACAACTAAATCATAGGTGTTTCCTCCCGTTAAATTTGTAATTATTTGTGTGGTTTCAGCAATAGGACTCCATGCATAAGTAAATGGA
>JAYUZA010000367.1:0-5047 GCA_043752145.1 Flavobacteriales bacterium | reverse complement strand
TCCGCGAAACCAGTAAGGCCATCGTTCATTTCCTGCTCGTAAAGGGCTTTATCCCAAATTTCCATTCTGTCGGCATAAGCGAACAACAGAACATCTTTTTTGAGACCTGCGTATTTCATAAGGTTTGAGGTTAACAGTAACCGACCACTGCTGTCGAGGGTAATTATTGTTGCCCCGTTCTGAAATAACCTCATGAAAGCACGGCCCTTTTTCTCAAACAAATTCACCTTCCTGCGCACATTAGCCAATACTCCATCCCACTCATTTTTCGGATACAAAACCAGGCATTTTTCAAAGCCACGGTTTAGGACAAAAGTTTCCTCTGCTGCCGGATCAATTTGTTTCTTGATACCAGCAGGTAAGACGAACCTTCCCTTGTCGTCAACCTTACAGTCATATTCTCCAATAAAATTTTTCATTCCGCTATCACAACGAAGGTGTAAATGTATTTATAATTACCCACTTTTAACCACTAAGCCCCACTTTGTTGGTAAGTTTTAACGTTTCAAGTGCTTTATAGTTACAAAAATACGAATATTCCTTGATAAAACAAGTGTTTTCATAGGTGGCGTAAAGTGGGAGTTAATTAACAAAATTGGCCAAAATTTGACAAGATTTTAGCCACCAGTCGGTATGAATGCTTATTTTTGGCATAGTTTTATGGAGATAAAAGACGCCCAATTCGTATCATCACACGCCTTGCTTGCTAAGTTGCCTTTGCCCGACAAGCATGAATTTGCCTTTATTGGCCGCAGTAACGTTGGTAAGTCATCGTTAATCAATATGTTATGTAACCAACGGAACCTTGCCAAAACCTCTTCGACCCCAGGTAAAACACAAACGATTAATCACTTCATTATCAACGACTTTTGGTATCTGGTGGATCTTCCCGGCTACGGTTATGCAAAAACCTCTAAAAAACTCAAAGAAGTGTGGCAGGGATTTACCTTTGATTACTTAAAAAAACGGACTAACCTGCTGTGCACATTTGTACTTATTGATATACGACTTGAACCGCAAAAAATTGATATGGAATTTATGGAATGGATGTCCGTAAAAAAAATTCCGTTCGTAATCGTATTTACAAAAAGTGACAAATTAACAACTAACCATACTAACGCAGCGGTAGTTGCGTATAAGAAATTTATGTTGCAAACCTGGGAAGAATTGCCTCTGATTTTCATCACAAGTGCCGAAAAACGCACGGGTAAAGAAAATTTATTGGAATACATTGAACAGGTAATTGAAGATACATCAGAATTTATTCAGAATTGATCGGAACATGGAAGAACAAAAAAAGGAAGTCATTCAAATTGATATTAAAGCCGCAATAAAAAGCAAGAGTCCGCGCTTGGTTAAATTCATTCCATGGTTTGTAATGAATTATATTAAACGCGTTACACATGAAAAGGAAATAAACGAGTTTTTTCACTTACATGGCGAAAAAAAGGACCTCGAATTCATTGCTGCAACATTAACTCATTTTAACATTAAAATTGAAATTAAAAATCCCGAAAATATCGTAAAAACGGGAGGTGTTATTTTTGCCAGCAATCATCCGCTTGGCGGTTTAGATGGTATGGGCCTTATACACGCTGTTGGACAAAAAAGAAAAGATGTGAAGTTCATAGTGAATGATATTTTAATGGCTCTTACAACCCTTGATGGGATTTTCATAGGTGTAAATAAACACGGTAAAAATGTGAGTACTTCATTGGCAATTATTGAAGAATTATACGCTTCGGATATGGCCGTCATAATTTTTCCCGCAGGACTCGTTTCAAGAAAACAAAAAGGTGAGATCCTTGATCTGGAATGGAAAAAAAGTTTTATTTCGAAAGCAAAAAAACATCAAAAAAATATAGTACCTGTACATATTGACGGGCAGAATACAAAAAAATTCTATAATTTAGCTCTGTGGCGAAAACGTTTGGGAATCAAAGCCAATATTGAAATGTTTTATTTAATAGATGAAATGTTCAAGCAACGCGGAAAAACATTGACTATGACCTTTGGTGAACAAATTCCCTACACCCGCTTTGATAAAGAACACACCGATCTTGAATGGGCTCAAATTTTGAAAAAAGAAGTATACGCTTTAGGTAACCAAAATAAAACCACATAGGCACATAGATCACATAGCAAAAAAAGGCAATCTCATTTTTAAATTTATTCTATGTGTCCTATATTTCTATGTGGTAAAAAAATAAATTGAAATATGCATAAAGTTGAAGAAATAATTTCACCCATCGACCGAAAAATTCTTGAAAAGGAACTGACGAAAGATAAATTTGTGCGATTTACCAATAACGGGAACAATGAAATTTACATTTTGAATTGTCACAATGCTCCTGAAACATTAAAAGAAATTGGCCGCTTAAGAGAAATTTCATTCCGAATGGCCGGTGGCGGAACCGGTTTGTCTTGTGATCTTGATGAACACGATCTTTCTCAAATTCCGTACGAACAATTAATTGTATGGAACCCCGAGGACAAAGAAATAGTTGCCGGTTACCGTTATATTTTGTGCGAAAAAGTCCCTGTGAAAAATGGGGTTCCTGATTTATCTACTGCCGAACTTTTTGAGTTCTCGCAACAATTTATAAACCAATATTTGCCTTTAACCATTGAATTAGGACGCTCATTTGTTCAACCGCAATATCAACCCAGCGCAACCAATCGCAAGGGTCTTTTCTCCTTGGATAATTTATGGGATGGTTTGGGTGCTTTAGTGGTGGATAATCCGCATATTAAATATTTCTCGGGAAAAGTTACCATGTATCCCGATTTTAATCGTGAGGCACGCGATATGATCCTGCATTTCATGAATCATTATTTTCCCGATAAAGAAAATTTAGGAAAACCACATGCGAAATTAAAAATTTCGATCGAGAATGATATGACGGCTTTTGAAAAAGAACTGGATGGCTTATCTTATAAGGACGGACATAAAGTATTAAATACACATGTTAGAGCACGTGGCGAAAATATTCCGCCTATGGTAAATGCTTACATGAATTTATCGTTGACCATGCGTAATTTCGGAACTGCTTTGAATGATCATTTTGGCGAAGTGGAAGAGACCGAAATTTTTATGAATATAGCGGATATATATCCGAGTAAGGCCGAGAGGCATATTCAGTCGTATTTGGAGGAAAAGGCTAAACGTTAATCGTTATTCGTTACTGGTTAACAGGCGTGTGACAGCGTGAAGTGTTAAAGGGTGTGCGAAGAAAATCGTTGTTCGTGACAAACAAGCGTGTTAACGTTCTCCGTTGTTCGGGCTAGCCCGGTTTTTCGAAATAAATTATCGCGTTATTTCACCCGCTTTTTTTGCAGGATCCTTTCCAAGAATAGAGAAATGCAATATCCCTTTTAAGTATCCATACCCGTACGAACAATGCAAAATTAAAAAGCACCAAACAATTTTTGTCATTTTACTAAAATTGTCGGTTAGTTTACCCGCAAACACAAAAGCGGCAATAAAATACAATGCCAAAATACCGCAATAAGAACCGGTAATGAACAAACCAAAAAAAGAAGCAATAAGACCAAAAATTAAAAATAAAACAAATGCAGGCGGAACCAATTGCCGGGTTGATGTAACGGTTTTATGCAATTTATTTACATACACTTTCCAATAACCATACTGGTAATATTGTTTTGATAGTTTTTCAAATGAACCCCGCACAAAATAGTTGGAACGAATGGATTTGCTTAAATATATTTTGTATCCTGCTTTGGCGACCCTGTAATTAAATTCATCGTCCTGATTTCGCGTTAAAGATTCATTGAACAATCCAACTTTCTCAAAAACTTCCTTTTTATAGGCCGGGAAACTTACCGTATCAACATATCCTTCGGCATTTCCTGTTCTAAAGTGAGCGTTACCAACTCCAAATGAAGAGGACATAGACAAGCCAATACATTGCGAAATTTCATCTTCGTATATATTTTCAGACACACCTCCTACACAGCCTATTTCAGCCGAAACTTCAAACGTTTTCACAATTGAATCAAAAAAATCTGGATATACTTCCGAGTGGGCTCCAAGTGTTATAAGAATATCGGCACCACCCGAATTTTTAATTCCTAAATTAAATGCATAGGGTGTTGTTTTGTTTTCGTTGATGAGTAAAGTGATAAATGAATGATCCTTCGAATATGAATTTACAATGTCAACCGTTCTGTCATCACTTTTTCCATCGCATATCAATACCTTCAAAAGGTGCTTTGGATAAGTTGTAGCAATAATTGAATCCAACAATTTACCAATGTACTTTTCCTCGTTGCGTGCAGGAACTATTATTGCTATGGTTGGGTCATTGCCGTTCATTAAACCTGTTTTGTCTTTTTAATGATGTTGACCAATAATTGCGCAGCATTTCCTTTTCCAAATAAATCATCTGTGTAATTAACGGGATTAAAATTATTGATCGCATCAATGATCTTTGCTTTGTCGGCATAAACCAATACGTTCCAACCTGCATTTACTGTTTCAACCCATTCGGTTTGATCACGCATGGTAATGCAAGGTTTGCGCATGAAATACGCTTCCTTCTGAACACCGCCACTATCGGTAATAATTTTATTGGCTCCTTTTTCAAGCAAGAGCATATCCAAATATCCAACAGGTTTTATCACCTTTATTTTATCCTTTAATTTAATGCCATACTCACCAATATATTTAAGTGTGCGCGGATGCAAGGGCAAAACAATAGTTTGATCACATTCGTTCAGGGCTTCACAAATATTTTTTAAACGATCTATATCATTGGTGTTTTCGGCCCTATGAATGGTACAAAGTGAATATGAGTTTTCGGTTAAACCCAAATTTGCCAATACATTGCTTTTTTTCTGTGCAATGGGTGTAAAATGTAAAATAGCATCAAACATTACATCACCAATGTTGTGTACACCTTTTGTAATGCCTTCGTTTTTCAAATTATCGATGGCTGTTTGCGTAGGTACAAATAAAAGATCCGAAACATGATCGGTCACAATACGGTTTTGTTCCTCGGGCATTGCTTTATTAAAACTGCGTAAA
>JAYUZA010000366.1:0-5084 GCA_043752145.1 Flavobacteriales bacterium | reverse complement strand
ACGCTTAAGGCTTCACCATCGCGTAGGGTTAAATAACCGCGTTGATTTCCTTTTTTGGCAACTAAAATAAATGGTTTTGATTTTAATTTGGTTTCAACCATTCCATCGCTGTTGGTTTGTGCTGTACCAATTAATTGTTGCTGAAAATCGTAATATTCAAGCGTAACACCACTCACCGGATCGGTCGAACGAATATCGCTGATCACAACATGTAATTTTTTATCGGTTCCTGCTTTGGCAATTATACCTAAGTCGCTTGACAATACATTTTGTGAAACGCTTTTATTGGTATAATAACTTACGTTGCACGGATTTTCCCGTTGTAAATAATCATAGCCTTCACCATAGTAATATTCATCGTAATCGTATCCTTCGTTCCAGTAACCGTCATAAAAACTTCCCCAATCACTTTCTTCCCATTCTTCTTCTTTTGGCGCGTCAATGCTTGTCATGCTTTCTTCACTATCGGCATCAGCTCCGCATTCATAAACCGAATGTTCTTTTTTGAATTTTAATTCAATATTGTATATGGCGCCCGGTTCAACTTTTACAATTTCCGAAATATCTAAGTTGAAACGATTCCAATCGTGTAAATTCAATTTTGTGTTCTCGTCCAAGCGAATGGTCTTCACTTTTACTTCGCGTCCAACGCGTTTAAGTTGTGATCCACCACTTAAATTATTTACCTGTAAGAACTGAACGATATTTTTTTCAAAGATTTGCGTTACATGAACTTCAACGGCTTTAAGGTTAACCGCTTCAAACGGAAAAACCGTTCCTTGAGTATTGGGAATAATAACACCTTTACCGGCAATGCGAACGGCAGGTTTAATGTCCTGAAACGTTACAAGTTCCGAACGTTCGTTGCTGGTTTTTTTGCCGTTAATATTTTTTATACCTGCATAAACTGTTACCTTTTTTTGATCGGCAACGCGGTACGAAGGAAAAATAAATAAATTATGTCCGGTAATACTGGTGGTAACACTTGAAATACCTTCAATATTTGCCAATCCCAATAAATTTTGATTCATGTCTAACGGATCCGAGAAGTGAATCTTGATCATTTGCTCAGGTTGTTGTTCAATGGAAATATCGGTCGGGAAAAACTGACCCAGTTTCGGAATATTAATTTCTTTTTTACCGCTAAAGGATGTTCCCAACGACTGACCATCCCATTTAACGATCACTTTTGAAAGTGCGTTAGATCGTTGCGCGTTATGAATGACAAAATTGTATTTGTTCTCTCCATTAGGTGTGATCTGAACTTTTAAGGGTTTTCCGTCCTGACTGGCGCTTAATATTTTTTTAACTTTGGCCGAGTCGGCAACATCGGTCACAAAAAACTCGCCTTCTATATATTGGCGCGATAAGTTAATGTTGCTGTATGTTTCAGGATGATTTGTTTTTACAAAAACGCCCAAAGCGCGGGTTTTGAAAGAGAATTTTAATGTTTCAAATTTTTGCGGAACCTCCATTAATTCGCTTAATGCGAAAGAAGCTGTGTATTTTGTAGCCGAAGGCAAATGTTGATCGGGAACAAATTCAATTGTGCGTGAATCCAGCCAATAGGTTTTACCTTTAATGGAAGGCGAGAAATTGAAATATTCCTCTTTTAAAGGTTCATTTAGTTTGATCTCACCGGGATAATCGGCCGCCAATCGTATGCGAATAGCATTGGCTTTTGAAATTGTGCCGGCAGTATAGCCCGAAATATAGGCGCCAAAGGCGGGATCTACTTCAAGGGGTTTGTTGGCATTACGGCTACAGGCGGTCAGTGCAAGAATTAAGCACAGGCTAAAAAATTGAATAAGTTTCATATGTTTTGGTTTGTTTTTAATTGTCATATGGCATATTCATGTATTTTGTCCTCTAAGGAACATGAATAGGTCATAGTTTATTGGTTGGTTTTTATAGTACAATATTACGGCTTACTTTCTTTAATGGTTGATACATTTTATTAAAAATGGCATATAAGGCAGAAGTCGTGGCTTTTGGGCTATTAAGTGTAAACACTCTTTGAAAGAATCGTTTTAGCTTATATAAACTCCTGAGAACCCTAGGGATTACTTGATTTAGAGCCCCAAAGGGCTGTTACCTGTTTATTGGGAACCACTTGTGTTGTACTTTGGCCTTTATTTTCATACACATTGTTGTGTGTGCTATTTTGAGTTCCTCTTATTCCCAAGGCTTTAATTTTAATTAATTTGCGTCTTTAAACCCTACCAGTGTGCGAAGTATAATTCGAGATCATAGCCTTTTAATTTTTTATGTACTAACGCTTGTATTGGTTAGCACAGGCTTAATTTACGGTTTTGGATTGAAGCACATGGATAAAGTTCTGTTTTACAGTTTTTCTTTTCTGCTTTTTTATTTTGTTTTAAATTATTTTTTTCGAAACAAAAAAATGCGTCAATTCGATCTGAAAGGAAAATTAGCGGTTTCGAAATTCACTGCTGAACTTTTACTTTTGGGTTCCATCATTGTATTTACCATTATTCATCTTGTCTTTTTAGGCAATGTACCGTTCATTAGCGCGGTCAATACCCTCGACTATTACAAAATTGCAGCAATTCGTCAGGAAATAGGGGAGCATGACAACATGTTGATCAAATACATCAGCGCGTTCATAATAAGGGGCGTTATTCCTTTTGCCTTGTTGTATTTCTCTATCATGAACCGAAAATTATTTTGGCTAGTGCTTCCGTTCGGTATTTTTTACGCGCTCTCGTTGATGCAAAAAGGTCTTGTTGTTGCCATTATTCTGCCCACCGGTATTTACGCCTTTTTGAACAGGCAATACCTCAAGTCTTTTTTTACAGCGGTAATTGCCATTGGAGGTGTTTTTGTTTTGGTATACACTACCAATCCATCATTGCGTGCCACCGAGGCGGAGATCGAACAAGCCATGAAAGAAAGCGGTAAGGAGTATAAAAAAGCTGATAAAGAATTATCGGCCGGTGAAAGTTTATATTCCGCTTCAGACGCCATCTATACACGTGTTTTTTTAACCACCGGTTTGGTCATTGGCCATTGGTTTGAAAATATTCCTTCGGTTTATCCCTATGCCTATGGTTGCGGATATCATTTTTTAGCGCCTGCTTTAGGATGTGACTATGAGGATTATAATTACGCACGAATTATTTATGATGCTACGTACATAAAGGAAGCAAAAATGGGCTTTAAGGGAACCGTAACCTGTGCCAGTTTTGTGTATGACTATGCAAATTTTGGATATATAGGTTTATTTTATTCAGGATTTATTTTAGCGCTGTATTTTATCTTGCTCAATAAGCTATTTAGCAATAACGCAAAATGGAATTTAAGTTTGAATTTATTGTTTATTTTCTGGCTTACCTCAGGTGCCTTAAGCACTTTATTGTTATCGGGCGGTTGGGTAATTACTCTGTTACTTTATTATATATACCGACCATTTATTGAAGCAGGTTCAACTAAATGAGAAAAGTTTTTACAAAAAAAACCAGTAAAGATCTTTTGGTTCTGATGACCGGAACATTTATTGCTCAACTCATTCCTTTTTTAATTGCACCAATTCTTACACGTTTATTTGAACCTGAAGATTTTGGGACCTTTGGTTTGTATTTCAGCATTAGCATGATCATTTCGGTTTTTATTACGGGCCGGTATGAAATGGCCATTATGTTGCCAAAAACGCATAAGGAAGCCGCTAACCTGGTTGGACTTTCCTTTTTAATAACGATCATTATTTCATTGGTAATTTTCATCCTTGTTCTTTTGTTCAAGCATCCGTTTGCCATTTTATTTAAAACTCCCGATATTGAAAACTGGTTGTTTGTTTTGCCACTCACCATGTTTGCCATTGGTACGTACCAGGCATTAAATTATTGGAATAACCGAAAGGAAAAATACAGCAGGTTAGCGTTTAGCCGTGTAACCCGATCGGTTGGAACAAGTGCATGGAGCATAGGATTCGGTTTTGCGTTAATGAAAAAGGGTGGTTTGATCTTAGGCGATTGTATTGGTCAACTTCTTTCGGGTCTTTTCCTCTTTTTCAGAACATGGCGCGAGGATAAGGATTATTTTAAGGATATTTCAAAAGCCGATATGAAGCAACAGGCAAAGCGTTATAGTCAGTTCCCTAAATTCAATGTTGCTTCGGGTTTGTTCGAAAAATTATCGGGTCAGTTGCCTGTTTTATTCCTGGCGCATTGGTTTGGCGATGCCATTACGGGGTTCTTTTCATTTTCACAACGTATTATAAGCGCACCAAGTTCAATTATTGCCCGGGCTTTTGGCGATGTGTTCAGGCAAAAAGCCACCATTGAATTCCAAAATAACGGAAACTGCATTGCCTTATTTCGTAAAACCACCATTCAGTTATTTTTGCTCTCATGTATTCCCTTTGTGATCTTTTATTTTTTCGCTCCCGATATTTTTGCCGTAATCTTTGGTGCTAAATGGCGTATTGCCGGTGAGTACGCGCAGATCATGACACCCATGTTTTTTTTACAGTTTGTGGTGAGCCCTGTAAGCAATGTGTTTTTGGTTGCCGAGAAACAAAAAATTGATCTGTATGTACAGATACTTCTTTTAGCAGGTGTTGTTGGCTCATTTTTATATGGTTACAATGTTTATAAAGACCCCATAAAGTGCCTTATATTCTTTACTTTTGTATACTGCATAAAGTATGTGATAGAATGGTTTTTATCCTATACGTTTAGCAAAGGAAAACAAATAGCATGAGCGAATTGAACAGGAAATATCAAATGTGTACCAAAACGGTAATGGATACAACCGATACCGAAATTACATTTGATGAGAATGGTGTTTGTAATCATTATCATGAATATTTACGATTGGCCCCAAGTCAGTTGTATAATGGTAAGGCCAGTGATGAAGCCCTTGAAAAATTAGTGGCAACCATGCGAAAAGCGGGAAAGAACAGCGACTATGATTGTATTTGCGGTATTAGCGGTGGAGTTGACAGTTCTTATGTAGCGTATCTTTCAAAAAATCTTGGTTTACGTGTATTAACGGTACATCTCGACAACGGATGGAATTCAGAATTGGCTGTAAAGAACATCGAGAACATTGTAAAAAAATTA
>JAYUZA010000365.1:0-5092 GCA_043752145.1 Flavobacteriales bacterium | reverse complement strand
AAGTTTCGGGTGGCGAAAAACAACGTATTTCCATTGCGCGCGCACTTTTACGCAATCCTAATTTATTGGTTTTTGATGAAGCCACATCTTCCCTAGATTCCCTCACCGAAGAAGAAATTTCGGAAACCATTCGTACACTTTCAAATAATCAACACCATATAACAGTTTTGATTGCACACCGCTTATCAACAATCATGCACGCCAACACAATATTTGTACTTGAAAAGGGTTCTATTATTGAACAGGGCTCACATGAACAATTGGTAAATAAACAAGGCTTGTATTATGCCATGTGGCGCCAACAAGTTGGTGAACAAAAATAATTTAAGGCATGCGAAAAAGGCGTTCAATACTTGTCTCCCGTAGCTTTATGTCCTTCTCCGAAGTCCTTCGAAGGAGAAGCGCAGGGGGATTATTTCTGCTGACAGCTTTTTGCTTTGCAGCGTGCACACACACGTTCAAGGCCGATAAAGCCTGTATCGAAAAAATCGAACTCGCGCTTGACAATTCTGGCACATCCATTATTGGCGACACCTTTCAGCTGGATTATACCAATAGCATCGACAGCGGATTTGTTTTTCCATCCGTTAAACAAAGTCGCAATGGTTTAATAAGAATTAAGCTACATGTGAATGATCTTGACAAGAATAAAAAATACTTCTATAAAATATATTACCAAAACGAGTCGTATAAATTTGACGAGAAAAATGAAACCGATGCATTGGCATCCGAAAATTTTTATGGTTCCTGGGAAAATCCAACGCTCGGATTTATTGAAGTGGATGACGCCATTGTAAAAAGCGGTCAGGGTGTTATATCCACAGAACTGCGCATCGTTGGAAATCCAAGAAACGAAGATATTTATTACAATGTACGTGGATTTACCTTGTATGAAGATTCAATTGCTAAACAAATAAACATCATTAAGTCCACCCCTGAATGGATGGAGAGTGTTAATCGTAAAGCAATGGAGAGCAACCGAAAAGTGGAAGATCAAATGCGTTTAGATGCTTTATGGATGCTGGAAACGTTATACAAAAAAGAAAAAGATACCGAAAAGCATAATTTACGTTGGAGACGAAATTTACGTATTGGAAATTATTCGGTTATGGCCGTTTTAGTTGAAAAAGAAGGATTAGAAACCATTCCGGCTACGGTACAAAATGTTTGTACACCCGAAAATTTTAAGTATAAAAATCCGTATAAATATTTTTTGGCCGAACAAAAAAATTTCGCTACAAAGGGAATCAACAATGCCAAAACTCCTATCGCAAAAATTGACAACGCTTTTACACTTAAGGCAAAAGTAGATTTTACCAAGGGTGTTTATATCGAAGATGTAGCCTATCCGCCCAATTACGATATGTCAGGATTTAATTCAAGCTGCGCGAAGAACCAATCGCTTTTTAAGAACGCCCATCTTGAACAATTTTTTCACGCGGTGGATAAAACCGAAATGCTCAACAATATTCCGGTTATAGCCGATGTCGTGGGCAATTATCCTAAAGCGCTGTACGATAAAAACGCGAAAAAATACAACAATGCTTCGCGCATAAAAGTTCCTATCGGTGTTACCGATTGTCCTTGCAAAACGTTAAAGATCGACAGCGCAAATAATTCAATTAAGATAATTAATCCGGCTGCCGCTAAAGACAAATTACGCAAAGAGAATGTTGGTATTACTACACGCCATGCTTTCTCTTATGGAAAATATACGGTTAAAATAAAAATGGCCGAACAAATGAACAAGGAGTTTGTTTGGAACGGATTAACAAATGCCATTTGGATGATCTATCGCGGTGGTGATGATTATAACGCCCGCAGAATTTGTGAGAATAACGGCTATATTCCAAAATACTTGCCGGCCAATAAAAAAACAAAGCGTTACAAGCAACAAGCCTATTCGGAAATTGATTTTGAAATTGTAAAATGTGCGCAGTACTGGCCAAAAACATCGTATCCCGATCCGTCAAAATATAAAACCGAAGAAAAGACCAACGCTCCAAACGTTATGATTACCTGTACCAACTGGGATCTGGCTTGTGATGATGTGGCCGACTTTGTGGTTGGAGCCGTAGCACGAAAAATGGGCGATAATGTTTATGAATTACACCGTTGGGATACCTGGAACCAGGCACTCACATTAAAAACTCCGGCTAACGAAGATGAATTGTTCGCTTCGCCTTATTATTATTTTCAAATTGACTGGACACCTAAAGAAATTGTTTGGCGCATAGGTCCCGAAAAAAATAAATTGCGCGAGGTCGGACGAATGAATGATGTGATAACCCAGATCCCTAACAATCAAATGGTATTGGTCATAACGCAGGAATATCATTTGGCACGCTGGTGGCCCGAGGCTCCGTTCTCACAGGATGATGTTCCGTTTCCGGCTAAAGACCATGTTGGAACTGTGTATTCTATCGAGATCGAGTAAAAATTTAAAAAATAGGAAATTTGAAATCAGAGATCAGAAAATCTAATGTTCATCCGAGTACTCAATGCTTCTGATTTCCTCTTTCTGATTTCTGATTTAACCGAAAAATCAATTTATTTTTCGTTATAGACTCCCATAGCACAAAACTTCTCCATGCGTTTTTCTACAAGGTCTTCGGCTTTTATTTTTTTGAGTTTCGTAAGTTGTTTAGCAATTTCTTTTTTCACGAATTCGAATGAAGCTTCGTGATCATTGTGTGCTCCGCCCAGTGGTTCTTTGATAATACCATCAATCAATTTATTCTTAAGCATATCATCGGGCGTTAGCTTCAACGCGTTTGCCGCTTTTTCTTTGTGTTCCCAACTGCGCCATAATATGGACGAGCATGATTCAGGCGATATAACCGAATACCATGTATTTTCCAACATTAATACTTTATCACCCACGCCTATTCCCAATGCCCCACCCGATGCACCTTCGCCAAGTATAATACAGATCACAGGAACTTTCAAACGCATCATTTCATAAATGTTTCGGGCAATGGCTTCACCTTGTCCGCGTTCTTCGGCTTCAAGACCCGGAAATGCACCCGGAGTGTCGATCAATGTAACAACCGGTTTATTAAATTTCTCAGCTAATTTAAAAAGACGCAAAGCTTTGCGGTATCCCTCAGGATTTGGCATACCAAAGTTGCGGTACTGGCGCATTTTTAAATTAATTCCTTTTTGCTGACCAACGAACATTACGCTTTGTCCTTCAAACATTCCAAAACCACCTATCATGGCTTTATCATCTTTTACGGTACGATCGCCATGCAATTCCTGAAATGTATTGTTGGTTAAATATTCAATGTATGCAAGTGAGTACGGACGTTCAGGATGACGCGATACCTGCACCCGTTGCCAGGGCGTTAGGTTGCTATATAATTCAAGCTTGGTTTGTTCTAGTTTTTTCTCCAATTCCTTAACGGTTTTGGAAATATCCACATTTGTTTTTTCACCAATTTTTTTTGCTTCGTCAATTTGATTGACTAATTCTTCAATAGGTTTTTCAAAATCCAGATAGGTGCTCATACATCAATATTTAGGGCTAAAGTACAAAATTCCTGTAAATGGGTTAATTTAATGAATTTCAAGCATTTACAGAACATGGATAACGCTGATTGCACGGGTTTTCGCAGATTTTTTCCATGCCAACTCCCACACTCCATCATTCCCGCGAAGGCGTGGAATCTCCGCTAGCCCACACAAAACTACTTAACCTTTCGTTACAATATGTTTTCGGTCTGGTCGTTTATTATTACTTCTTGGCATTATCCATCACCATAAAAAAAGTTCGATCACTAGTTGCTGCAATACCGCTTGCATGGATAACGCTGTTTTATCTTTTTGTGCTAAGAGCCTATATACAATTGGGAAAAATTCCAACGTACGGTGCTCCAGACCCAAAAGAACTGAACTATGATGTTCATTATGCAATTTTATTTTTCTTGATGCCGGTTTGCTTACTCTCAATTTTAATTTACCCTCTAATTTTATTTTTGAGCCGAAAGTTCCAACCGATC
Organism: Flavobacteriales bacterium; assembly: GCA_043752145.1. Taxonomy (GTDB): domain Bacteria; phylum Bacteroidota; class Bacteroidia; order Flavobacteriales_D; family UBA2798; genus DASPJQ01. The sequence continues at coordinate 1,091 of JAYUZA010000365.1, read as the reverse complement.
AGTTTCAAAGAAATTTTTCTGTTTCTTTTGGGATTTACTTTATTAACGATCCAAATTCGACATGATCCTTTACAATTACTCAACTGGTTTATGGATTAGGGCACACGCAAACCTACACTGCAGTGTAGATTTATTTCCTTAAAATGCCGAAAAGCATGAAACAATTTGAGTATATTTGATTGGCAAAAATTCCAAACGGTTGAAAATTAGATCTAAATGGCAGACCATAGTTTCGAATCCTATTGGGATCACATATAGAAAATTAAGATAAAAAAAGCTAGTGGATGTATGCACTTTATACTGGCAATTTGCAATCTATAACTATATGACCTCTAATGAAGAATTCCATAAAGTAGAGGGTACAATAAAATAGGCTGTCTCACCTTTGTTAGTATTATGTTTTCTAACATAATTAATATCTGGAAATAAACATAATGACTTATTGATATCCAGTCTCCTTTCTGAGTTTGGAAATACATTTATACCTTTATTGTCACCTGCTGCTTCTTCAACTAAAAAAGCACCACCATCTCTAATTAAAATCCACTGGTAAGGATCATCACTTTGATCATTAACAATTATATCTTCCTTTAAAAATTTTGATACTACCAAACCAAATAATAAATCATTATAAATTTCATTCTCAAGAACAGTTTTAATTTCGGAAATATAAACATTTAATTCGCTTTTGAATTCTGAAGATTCATCTAATATTCGCGTTTCATAACGAATACCATGATTAAATCCTGAAGAAATCTCGGTAATTTCATATTTACCGTAATTGAAAATACTGTTTAGCAGGTTTCTTATTTCTTGATCCTTCTTATTTTCTTTAAAATAACAAATGAAGTGGCACATAAATTAATATTTAGATACAAAATCAATGTCTGATTGTGAAATACCAGCACCTTTCCATGCTTGGTGAAGTTTTTCCGCAGGTGAATTCAAATATATTTGAACAGCCTTAATTTGTCCTTGTGTTAAATCGATAAATTCTGGAGCAGAAGTACCCGGGGCGGGAATCGAACCTTTCTCATGCCGCCATTGCTGATGATTTCCATTTTTTATTAATCCATTTAAGTTATTCATTT
>JAYUZA010000364.1:0-5118 GCA_043752145.1 Flavobacteriales bacterium | reverse complement strand
CTTTTTTCGAATTTCTGCGTCTTGATCTAAACGCTTTAGCATGAAAATAATTTTTACACTTCTTCTTATCGCTTTCACTTTACTTACAAATGCCCAATGGAACATGGTTTACAGCGATCCTTCCAAAAATCTTGTCGACATCCAATTTACTTCTCCCGATACAGGTTATGTTATTGGCGATAATGGCGTAAACGCTTTTTTGCTTAAAACAATTGACGGAGGGCTTAACTGGACTGAGTCGGCTTTACCAATACCTTTCGTGAACAAATTGTATTTTTTGACGAATGATCGTGGATATGTCATAAAAGGAGGTGTACCTGTTCAGTTATTAAAAACGATCAATGGTGGTGCAAGCTGGACATCATTTCCCCTCGACAGTTCTTTTACCGTTATGGATCTTGCCATGTTCAACGACAGCACAGGTTTGTACATGAACAATGGTGGCCGTTTAAGAAAAATTGTTGCAAGTGGAATGTCCTATTTTTACCTGAGTGATACCTGCGATGGAGAAACCATTGTTGTGACCGATCCGTTAACGGGATATATTTCGGCCCCGGATGCTGTTTTAAAAACCATCAACAAAGGTGTTAGCTGGAATATTTTGCCAACAGGATTGCTAAATGATGTTTATCCGTATACAATGACCTTTGCTTCTAATACAAAAGGATATTTGGCAACACGTGACCTGAGCGGAGCAGGAGAAATATTCACTACCATAAATGGAGCAACAAGTTGGACTTCGGCCTATAATTTCAATGCAGTGAACATACACAGTAGAAATAACAACTGTATTGCTGTTAACGATACCGGAAAAATTGCAATTTCATCAAACAGTGGTGCAACGTGGAATGATGAAAGCTTACCTGTTTCGTATATTGGTATTGAAACATTTTTCTGTCATGTAAGTCCGGCTGACGAAGGATTTATCATCAACGGAAATGCGGGACAAATATTTAAACGTACGGGTGAGTTGAGTACTTCTGAAATTGAAAAAAATGAATTGGAAGTAAATGTTTATCCGAATCCTGTAACTTCAATACTAAACTTAAAAATCCCATCAAGTATTTTATATAAAATTGAAATTACCGATGCCTTTGGAAGAGTAGTGCTGGTTTCACAAAATGAATCCATTATAAATGTTACCAATATACCTGACGGATTTTACCTGTTACATATCAAGGTAAATGACGATTCCGGATCGGTTCGGCTTATTAAAAATTAATACGCCAACACCGGACTCAACCATTTCTCAATTTCTTCCTGCGTTTGTTCTTTACGCTTCGCAAGATCGTCCACCTGGTCTTTTTGAATTTGTCCCAAACCAAAATATTTTGAATCTTTATGGGCAAAATACCAACCGCTTACGCTTGCAGCAGGCATCATGGCCAGACTCTCGGTTAATTCAACTCCACTGTTCTTTGTTCCGTTCAACAAACTGAAAATGGTACGTTTTTCGGTATGATCCGGACAAGCGGGATAACCCGGAGCCGGACGTATACCTTCGTATTTTTCCTGGATCAGATCATCGTTAGTTAGCGACTCGTTAGTTGAATATCCCCAAACATTGGTGCGCACTTCTTTATGCATATATTCGGCCAACGCTTCGGCCAATCTATCGGCAAGAGCTTTTATCATTATACTGCTGTAATCGTCATGGTCTTTTTCAAATTTAGTTGTCCATTTTTCAATACCGATTCCTGCGGTTACCACAAAAGCGCCAATATGATCGGGTAATTGTGTTTCTTTTGGCGCAATAAAATCCGATAAGCATATATTGTGCGCGCCTGCTGTTTTTGCTGTTTGCTGACGTAAATTGTGATTCACATTTAAAATAGCGGTACGCGTTTCATCGGTGTAAATTTCCACATCATCGCCATGGCTGTTTGCAGGAAATATCCCAATAGTTGCGTTGGCAGAGATCCATTTTTCATTGACGATTTTCGTAAGCATTGCCTGCGCATCGTTAAACAATTTTGTGGCTTCAACACCAACAACTTCATCGTTCAAGATCCTTGGATAACGTCCTGCCAATTCCCATGTTTGGAAAAAAGGTGTCCAGTCAATAAAATTAATAAGTTTCGAGATATCAAAATTCGTATAGGATTTTACTCCTGTAAACACAGGTTTATGAATGTCTTTGGCATTCCACTCAATGGGGAATTTATTTTTACGTGAATCTTCGATCGATAAATAATTCTTCGCACCACGGTGTTTTAAATGATGTTCGCGCAATTTTTCGTATTCTTTTTTAATGTTTTCAACAAATGCGGTTTTCTTTTCGTTTAATAAACTTCCCACAACAGGAACCGAACGCGAAGCATCCAATACATGAATGGCTTGTCCGTTTGTATAATGTTGTTCAACTTTTACAGCTGTATGCACTTTTGAGGTTGTTGCGCCTCCAATTAATAAAGGAATAGTGAATCCCTGGCGTTGCATTTCCTTGGCAACATAAACCATTTCGTCAAGCGAAGGAGTAATTAATCCGCTCAAACCAATAACGTCTACATTTTCTTTTTTAGCGAGTTCTAAAATTTTATCACAAGGAACCATTACGCCCATGTCGATAATATCATAATTATTACAACCCAAAACAACGCCCACAATGTTTTTGCCAATATCATGAACATCGCCTTTAACGGTTGCCATTAATATTTTTCCTTTTGGTTTCGAATCTTTATTTTTTGATGCTTCAATATACGGTTGTAAATATGCCACGGCTTTTTTCATTACACGCGCACTTTTAACCACCTGCGGTAAAAACATTTTTCCGCTGCCAAAAAGATCACCAACCACGTTCATACCGTCCATCAACGGACCCTCAATTACTTTTATAGGAATTATATATTTTACACGAGCTTCTTCAATATCTATATCAATGTATTCAACAATACCTTTCACCAATGAATGCGTTAAACGTTCTTCTACAGTTCCGTTTCTCCATTCTTCGTCCCTTACTTTTTCGCGTCCGGCACCTTTAACGGTTTCGGCATAGGTCACTAACTTTTCGGTAGCGTCATCGTTCCTGTCCAATAAAACATCTTCAACAAGTGTCAATAATTCTTTGGGAATTTCATCGTAAATAACCAATTGACCAGGATTCACAATTCCCATATCCATTCCTGCTTTAATGGCATGGTATAAGAATGCACTGTGAATAGCTTCTCGCACCAGATCATTTCCACGGAAAGAGAACGAAACATTGCTTACACCACCGCTGATTTTTGCATGGGGTAAATTTTTCTTGATCCATTTAGTAGATTCAAAAAAGTCGATGGCATTTTTACGGTGTTCTTCCATTCCCGTTGCAACCGGAAAAATGTTGGGATCGAAAATAATATCTTGTGGAGGAAAACCAACTTCTTCAACTAATATTCTATATGCACGACCACAAATTTCAATTCTTCGGTCTAATGTATCGGCCTGACCTTTTTCATCAAATGCCATGACGATAACTGCAGCACCATATTTTTTTACAATATTGGCATGTTGTCTAAATGCTTCTTCACCTTCTTTTAAGGAAATTGAATTCACAATTCCTTTTCCTTGAATACATTTTAAACCGGCTTCAATTACATGAAATTTTGACGAGTCCAACATGATTGGAACACGGGAGATATCGGGTTCGGCAGCAATAAGGTTCAGGAATTTTGTCATAGCCTCAACAGCATCCAACATTCCTTCGTCCATGTTTATATCAATGACCTGCGCACCGCCTTCAACCTGTTCACGTGCTACGGCCAATGCTTCATCGTATTTTCCGTCAATAATTAATTTGGCAAATTTACGTGATCCTGTTACATTGGTTCGTTCACCAACGTTCATGAAATTACTTTCGGGACGGAATGTTAATGCTTCGAGTCCGCTGAGACGCAAATAATTTTCAACCGTAACTTTTTTTCTTGGTTTTGCTTTTGCAGCATGTTCGGCAATGTGTTTAATATGATCGGGTGTTGTACCGCAACAACCACCAACAATGTTTACGAATCCGCCTTGTAAAAAATCTTCGATCTGGCAAGCCATTTCGTGAGGCGTTTCATCGTACTCACCAAACTGATTGGGTAAACCTGCATTTGGATATGCGCTGATATAATACGGAGCTTTCTCCGAAAGTTCTTTTAAATACGGACGGAGATCTTTTGCACCCATGGCGCAATTTAATCCGATGCTTAATAATTTTACGTGTGAAAGTGAATTTAAAAATGCTTCAACCGTTTGTCCGCTCAAAATACGTCCGCTTGCATCGGTAATGGTTCCCGAGATCATGATGGGAAGCGAAATATTTTTTTCTTCAAAAATTGTTTGAATGGCAAACAATCCTGCTTTTACATTGAGTGTATCAGTAATTGTTTCGAGTAGTAATAAGTCAACACCACCTTCAATTAATGCATTTGCCTGTTCTTTGTATGCAACAACCAATTCATCAAAGGTAACCGAACGAAAACCGGGATCGTTCACGTTGGGCGACATGGATGATAATTTAGTTGTAGGCCCCATGGCACCGGCAATAAAACGCGGTTTATTCTTTCTGTCTTCGGGATGCACTTTGTAAAAATCTTCAACAGCCTCTTTGGCAATTTTTGCGGAATAAAAATTAATGTCGTGTACCGCTTTTTCTAAATGATAATCGGCTTGTGCTACAGTTGTACCGCTAAAAGTATTTGTTTCTAAAATATCGGCACCGGCTTCGAGGTATTGAATGTGAATTGCTTTCAATACATCGGGACGTGTTAAAGCCAATAGGTCGTTATTACCTTTTAAGGAATACGAATGATCTTTAAAACGTTCGCCACGAAAATCTTCCTCCGTCAATTTGTATTGCTGGATCATGGTACCCATGGCGCCATCAATGACTAACACTCTTTCTTCTAAAACTTTTTCAATTTCACTCATATACTTTATTTTCTCAAAATTTTCTAATCTGCGTTCATCTGCGCAATCTGCGGCTTGACGTTGATTCAATAATGGTCAAAAAAAAATCTCTTCCGACAGGTCGAAAGAGATTTAACTATTTTTATTTTTTATAAAACAAATCTGCTTCAACCTATCTGTTCACGCGTTCCGCGTGATACGATGTGGCACCTTCCTCCAATTTCAAATTTGAAATTTCAAATTTGA
>JAYUZA010000363.1:0-5119 GCA_043752145.1 Flavobacteriales bacterium | reverse complement strand
AAAAAAAAACCGGAACACTGTGGCTCCGGTCAATTTTTGATGAAAAAGGTGGTTAACCTACATTTTTACAAATTTTTTATTGAATGTCCTTTCACCATTGGTAATAACAATATTATAGACACCGTTGTCAAAGCCCGTTACGGGGATAGACTTTTTGAACTTTCCCGGACTTACTTCAAAACTTGTAACCAGTTTACCCAATTGGTCATATACATAAATGGTATGAACTGTTTCATTGAATCCTGTTGACTCTATAACTAAAACATCATTCACCGGATTTGGATACACAACAAAAATATTTTCAATTTCAATATCGTTTTCACCGGTTATACACAAGTTGTTCATTCCTGCCAATGAAGTAGCTCCTGTTCCTGCGGGATCTAACCAAGGACTTAATCTACGGTCGGTCGTAGTACCACATGATAACCATGAATAGCTGAATTTACCATAAAGGTCGGGTGCTGTTGGAGAAGTGCAAAAGGAACTTCCTCCTGATAACTGGCCAACAATTAAATTACTTTGGTTAAATATGGGTGATCCTGACGAGCCTCCTTCGGTAACACCATGATTGGTTACCGTTGCCGCCCAAACTACACGCCAGTGCGTGCTGCTACCGCTCCAGGCAGAGGTTGTAAGTGTAGTTGTGAACGTTGATATTTTTTTGAAATCTCCTGCAGGATGATGAATACTTGCGCCTGAAGTAGCTCCGGTGTTAACCCTGTTCCATCCGTTTAAATAAATATTAAATGCTGCAGGAAAAGCTGAATTTGTTTCACAAAGTATAAAGTCCGATTTATTGATGGCGCTTCCTGAAACATCGTTTGAATTTGCTCTGAGTGATGCGCCCGTTAGCACATTTGACAAGCTTCCCGAACCCGACCCGCAACCTGATTTTTGATAATTAAAATAAAATTTCCAACCGTTATAATCGGCCGTTGTTGCACCTACCCCGCAATGTTGCGCTGTTAAAATATACGGTGTACAATCAGTCATAGTATTATTTATTGCGCTACCCGAACACAATCCCGATGAAGTTCCTACTTTAACAAGTATGCGACATACACCTCGAATTTGGTCGGCCCATGCAGTTCCCTCAGGACATTTTACATCAACCTCACACGGATCAGATGCAGCGGGTGAAAGCTGACTGCTGTTCTCGTCCTGTTCTTCAAAAGCGTTTGCCGCACGGTAAACGTAACCGAATTCGTTCATGCTTATAGTACCTTTACCTGCTTGCTCAACAGGTTCGTAATATTCAACAATGCAAGATTCGCCCTTAACTAAGGCGGTTGCAAATGTGCGCGATGCATGATTATTATAACTGGTAAATGCACCCAGTAGTTGTTTTTTATCGGGCGAATAAACGTGCATACGTGAACCTGCGGGTAAATAAAAATCGTTGAAGAACAACAACGTTCCCTGTGCACCAAGCGATGTCATTTTAAGTCGCCACACTTTATCTCCGTTGGGTAATGTTGACCAAGTACCTGAATTTTGTAAATTAAAATCGACCATTGTATGTTTGGCGATGCGGTAAAACTGGCCGTTGTTATCGCGCTCAATATCTTCCTGTTCAACGCCAACTAAACTTGGCGCTTCAATTAATTCTTCGGGTAAATATTTTTCGTACAAGGTTATATCAGAAACAGAACTGAATGGCTTTACCGGCATGCTTTCCTGAGCATTGGCAAAACAAAAAGAAAATATTCCGGCAAAAAGAAGTAGATTTTTATTCATACTGAGTTTTATTTATGGTTATTAATTGTCAATAAACATTTATAATGACCTTCAAAATTAAAAGCCCTTTAAACAAATCGTTGATCTGCTTAAAAGGCCTTTGTAGATGACAATAAATGAAAAGTCGGTTAAGACCTTTGTTCTATCCCGTTATTTATTTGATAACAACTTTCTTGGTATGCTTTTGTGTTTTGCTTTGAACGCTTACAAAATAAACACCTTTTGAAATCGATAAACTTGCCATTGGAATTTCATGTTTTGTATTTCCATTGGTATTCATCAACGACTTGGTATAAATAATATGACCCATTACATCATACACAACAACCTGCATTAATTGCGTGCTTCCTTCAAGGCTTAGTGTAAGGCTTTCGTTTGCGTTCAACGGATTAGGATAAACATCAAAATCAAATTCCGAATTGTTCGACTCATCAACACCAATTACACCTGTAATATTGATATCATCAAGGTACATGTTGTTTGACATATCACTTGCAATATATTCAAATCTGAAACGTACATTAGGCTGTGCAACAGCAGCAGTTAATGTTATAGTACCGGTTTCCCAGAACAACGAACTTGAATTACCCGGTACATATCCTGTACCGCTAACACCTGCATTGGCAAGATCGGGACCTTGTATTGTTGCAACTGCTGCAGCTCCATCGATCACCACTGATTTTGGTAACCATGTTTTTCCGCAGTCAACACTTGAATAAACTTTGAATTTTTCGGTAAAATCTTCCGGAACTGTAGCATGTGTGGCACATGAATATTTAAATGAAAGTACACCACCTGTTAAACCCGATAAATTATATGAAGGTGAAATTAATGCATCAATATTACCACCTAATCTTTCAGTGTAACCAAAACTTCCGGTAGGATTATGGTTATTCAGCTTAAAGCAATATCCCCCACTTGCGGAAGTTGATAAAGCAACGCGATGCCATAAAGCTTCATTAAATTCATCGTTCTCGGTCATCCACCAATCAGATGTTCCTGATGATTCAAAGTTTTCACTTGCAGGGCCAATATAATCGGTATAGGTATTTGATACATAAACTGAATGAACTTTTGTTTTGGTATCACTACCTGAAGCGTTTGAAACCGTTAAGCTGATATCATGATACCCCGGTGTAGAGAACGTTATTCCGGCAGGATTAGCAACCGATGAAGTTGCGGGTGTTCCACCAGGGAATGTCCATGCATAAGTGGTTACCGCACCACCCCAACATTCGCTGAAGAAATTAATAGCACCACCGTTACAAATATACATTTCGTTTTGTGAAAAATCAGCTTTTGGTGTACATAAAGGTGCAGCCGGATCAGGGAAACTTGCAGGCATAGTATAAGTAGTACCTGTTAAAACAAGATTTGGCGCAGTCCATAAATTGTTACGGTAAGAAATTGCCTGATTTAAGGTAGTTCTCATAGCGAATTTTTGATCTTCAGTAAACATTTTTGAGCAATATGAATACTCCATATAATTCTCAACATTTTCAATGGTTCCATAAGTACCTGTTACAGCAATGTTGTCAATACCAAATGAACCTGTGATATCTTCTGAATTAAAACCGTAAATTCTGAATGTAATAGGAGCCGTTTCATCTACATAGTCTGCTCCACTTAATGTAATTCTACAACCTACTTCTGCTTCGGTTGAATCTTCAACCATATAAAATATATTACCTGCCTGTACACTTAAGTCGGAATTAGCCGGTGAAATTGTTGCTGTAAGATTGGCTCCAAACGGAGAAGCTGAATTTGCATCTGATCTAACAGCCCATGTTCTTACGCCTGAAGTATCACGCGAAACAGTGAAAGTTAATGCGGTTAAGGTATACACTTGCCCGAAAACCGGTGTAACAGTAAATTCATAATATTTTGTCAAGTCAATTGCACCGGTTAAGAAGGCATAAGAAGAAGCCGTATCGGTTGCACCTGTACCCCAATCCTCGTAATCAAACATACTTGCCGTTTGCGAATTGGCTGATACATTCACCGCTATTGGGTTACTGAAAACCAAACCCGAGTCATTTAAGGTAATTGGTGGCGAAGGATCGGTTGTGCCCGAAGTGGTTAATAAACTATCAAAACGATAGGTGCTTGGATTAGCTGTTGTACTTGTAATTGCAAGGTTATCGCAGAAGTAATCATATTTATTTAAACAATTATTATGCCCTTTTGTTATTGGTGTATCTCCAATACCATCGTTTCCACATGCAATCGTTGGATCGTTGGTGCTTCCCCAAACGTGATCTAAAACCAAATAGTGGCCAACTTCATGTGTTAGTGCGCGTGAACGGCCAACATTTGACGGAGATAAAGAACCTATATAAGCATAATTCAAAATAATTCCATCGGCAAAAGCATTAAAGCCGTCAACACCGGCAGGTTGGTAAGCGTAACCGGCAGCACCGGGCTCTCCAATTATATCGCATACCCAAACATTTAAGTAGCGATCACGCGGCCATTGGCTTAATTTTGAATAGTCATCGCCTTGGGTAATTTCATGTGTATAAATATGTTCGATACCGTTGGTACAGTTTCCATCAGGATCAAGTGTAGCTAATTTAAACTCAATTTTACAATCGGCTTTGATCCCCTGAAATTCCGGAATAACCAAAGCGGCATCAAAACTCTGATCACGAAAATCATCATTCAAAATATTCATTTGATTATAAACGTTTGCATCGGGAATATTTTCGATGCCATATTTATGAAGAATATGAAATACAACAGGAATTGTATAAATTGTTGAATCATCGTAGGTAGCTCTTGATTCAAAAATGCTCTTCAAGAAATTTTCGCGGTCAATACGGGCCTGCGGATTCTTGTCATAAAATTCTTTCATCTTTGCGTCAGTAGAACATTTAAAATGGTCGTCCTGTGCTTGTGCGGTGTTGGTTAGTGTTAAGGCGAAAGCTCCAATTAAAACGACTTTCAATTTGTGTAAATTAGCGATCATAATTTTTAATTTTAATTCGATAAATTATTTTTTGTTTTTAGCCTATATATTTTCTTTAAAAAGAAAAGAAACTGTACAATTATTTTGTATTAACCCCCCCCTGGGGCTTTAAAAAGCCCATAGGTTGTTACACGTCCTACAAAAATAAGAATAAATGGATACAAACTGCTACCCTAGCCTACCGTTGCTTAATTAATTTAAACCTGTAATTAACTATTTATTAACTATTTGGCCTTTAAGGTTCATTTGAACGGTTTTTTTGGCCGATTTCAGCTCAAGGCGGTCCCAAAGTGGATATCGTGTTTCAAACTGACCTTCATCGGCTTCAAGCATGAACTGAAAATCCTTGTCGAAGTACATTTCCTTTTTGGTTTTTGCGGATATTTTAAACAAAATAATTTGATCCAACGGATC
>JAYUZA010000362.1:0-5137 GCA_043752145.1 Flavobacteriales bacterium | reverse complement strand
CATTTATGAATGGTAATTTTGCCTATGTGCGAAGCTGCTGCTAAAAAGGCAAAAAAGACAGCCAACAAAACTTTTCTGCTGCCTTTGTCTTTGGTTTTTACATAAACCAACAGTTCAAAACTTAAGAGTACAATTAAGAATCCATAAGCCCCGTGTGCTTCGACAAAAATAAATTTAAGCGTGTAAATGGAAATGATGAGTAATGTAGTAAATTCAACAAGATTAAGCCATGCAAAAAATCTTCCTACATTTTTTTTGAGAAGTACTTTTGCGTGCATGATAGAAGCTCTTTCGATGAGGCCAACCGCTATCATGCTTAGGATCCAGCCGGCAACTTTCCACTCGAAACTAAACATATATAAAAACGCATGACCTATAATGCCACCATATAAGGTGGCAAATGCCATAAATAAAAAATAATAACGATAAAGACTTATGTAAACAGCGCGTTTATTGTGATGATGCCTGAGGTTAAAAAAAGCATAAAGGCACACTCCTGCGGCCAAAATATCGGTTAGTGTGGCTACAGGCTCCAATACGGTGACCCCTAAAATATTAATGGATGTTATTTCTGTCATGTTATGGTAATGAGCCTAAACGCCAAAGTATTAAAAAAGTATGCTTGTGTGTTGCAAAGGATTAATAATGATTTACACAATTTTGACATTAATTTTCACGAATACACTCTGCCAGGGGTAGAGCGGATAGCCCGCAAGCCTTAGTGATGGAGCTTGTGAAAATTATTTTGAACGTTAACTAATGCGACATCTGCTAAGGGCGAGGACTATGAGCGATAACCCGACCTTCCCTGAAGCGATGGAGTAAGTAAAAATTATGTTTAACACGGATTAATCCGACATCTGCTTCAGGGAGGGGCAGCCTAATCCTTGTTATATGAACCCCAAGCCATATAAAGGGTACCGTTTAGTATGGAAGCTATTCATCATTCAATATTTATCATTCAGCATTCCGGCAATTTTTCTCGTTTGCTGCGCAAACTCGACCGTTGCCTAAGTTCGGTAACATATGAGTATGGAATTTACGTTCCACATACATCTACTAAGCAAACAAGTTGATTATGACAAAAACAAAAAAAATGGGACTCGCATTAATGTTATTAATGTTTCCCGCAGCAAAAACACTGTTTGCGCAATCGCCAGGCGAAATTCGTGGAAAAATATTGGAGAAAAAAGGTGTAGGCGCATTGGGTATTTGGGTATGGGTACAAGTTAACGGTGAACAATTCAAAACCATGACCGATAATGAAGGTGAGGGAACTTACCAGCTTAAACCACTTGAACCGGGAACATATATACTTTATGTAAAAGTTGAATTGGACACATTTAAAAAAGAAGTGGTTGTGAATGCTAATACCGCAACCTATGTGCCCAACATTGATCTGTCAACCGATGAGTATGCTTTAAATACTTTAATAGAACATAAGGTCGTGTTTTGGAAAGATCCTTTAATAGATAGAGAAGCCGGTGGAACAATGACCATTGTTCGCGCCAAAGATTTGGTACACTCACCTGCAAAGCATGACATTAAACAAATTATTAGTACAACCGGAGGTGTTCAGGTAAAAGAGAATGGTGACGCGTATGTAAGAGGTTCACGTGCCGATGCAACTGTTTATTTTATTGACGGAGTAAAATTACGTGACGGTTTTCGTTCACCTCCTGCTCAAGCTATTTCAAGCTTAGCTGTATACACAGGCGGTGTGCCTGCCAAGTATGGCGACTGTACCGGTGGAGTAGTTGTAGTTGAAACACAAAGTTATTTTACATTGTACAACGAATGGGTTACTAAACAAAATAAAGAGTAAATTGTTATTCAACAGTAAACATATCAACCAATTGTCGGACGAGGATATAATACAACGGTATCTGAAAACTGATGATAATACCATGGTGGGCGAACTCTATAACAGATACGCCCGCCTGGTATTTGGTGTTGCATTAAAATACCTTAAAAATAAAGAAGAAAGTAAAGATGTTTTGTTCGCGGTCTTTGAAAAGCTGTTAAGTGATCTAAAAAAATACCCGGTAAATAATTTTAAAGCCTGGTTATATACATACACAAAGAATGAATGCCTGATGCAATTGCGCAGGAATAAAATTAAAACGGTTGAAAGCGATGTGCATGAAATGGAGTTGGATAACGAAGAAGCCGAAGTGAACGAGACCGAAAAAGAATCGGTTTTGGTTTTGCTCGAAAATTCGGTTGAGACGCTTGTAGAAGAACAAAAACAATGCATTAAACTTTTTTATATTGAAAACAAGTCGTATACCGAAATTTCGGTAGAGACAGGACTGACCTTTAAGCAAATTAAATCGTTCATCCAAAACGGAAAACGTAATTTGAGAATGAAATTAAGCGCCATTAGAACAAATGAATAACATAGATAAAAATAAAATTCTGGAAAACCGATTTAAAAGTGACGCTTCACAAGGGTTTAACCTTGTGCACGGAGCTGATGATTTTTTTAAAACAATTAAATCGCCATTCAAAGCAAACCCCAAAGGCAGTTCAATGTCCCATTGGGGATTTTTGTCGTTAGAGATCATTGTGGTCATTACTTTAATTGTAACCGCAAAACTTATTGATATAAGCACCGATTCAAGTGAGTTTGCCTTTAGTTCTTCGACTCCCGAAACACAGATCGTAAGCCCTGAAATTATACCCGAAGAAAAATTTATTATTACCGAAACAGTATCTGTTAAAACGATAAATGCGCATAAGATCATCAAACAAAATCCAATACTGCCTTCATCATTCTCAAATGCCATTAGTGCCGATACGGCAAGCGCGTTGATGATAATGAATCCAAATGGCTTAATTGAAAAAGTTGATTCGGTGGTGGAAATCAAGCCTAAATACAGTTTTATGTATGCCGATGTGAAAGCAAAATATGAATTGCGTTATTTGGAAAATTTATTGGTAATTGATTACAGCGATACGCTTTTTACGGGCGAAAAACTTGATCCTTTGTTAACCGGTGTTCCCGCGCTTTATGAAAACAAAGATAAAATTGCGAATAATCAGTTGAATCCTTCGGGAGCTAATACCTTTGTAAAGCGCGATGATTATTTGGAGCGCCTGAACAAATCCTTACGATTTTTAATGAATAAGAAGTACGAAAAAGCATTAAAAGAGTTTAAGGAATTATTGGACAAGGATGCTGCCGACCAAAACGCCTTGTTTTATGGTGGTTTGGCGTATTTCAATATTGCCGACTATTCAAGTGCATTGATCTCTTTCGAAAAGCTGAAGCAGATCAAAAATCCTTTATTTGAAGAAGATGCAGACTGGTTAATGGTTAAAGTTTATCAGGGACTTGGATTAACCGAAAATGCCACAAAATTATTGCAAACCATTGCGCATTCAAACTCGTTTTATCGTGCGCAGGCTATTGAGGAGTTAAAACACTAACATTAGTTTTTGGTGAAACTCCATCCCCCTTATAAAGAGGGTGGCCAATAAAATCTTTTTTTCTTGCCGAAAAGTTAATGGCCGGGGGATTTCTTAATCCTTTAAATCCTCCGCCCTTAAATGCCTTTTTAGAAATTGAATTTTAAGAAGGGCACCTCCTTTACAAAAGGAGGAAGGAAATCGACATTAAAAATCACTTTAGATAAAGCTCTTCCAAAACCTTTTTTTCGGTTTCCCAGTTAAGAAGAACACTTGCTTTTTTACAGTTTTCGCGGAACCTTTGTTGAAGTGCTGTGTTTTCTTTCAGCTTTTTTATTTGTTTGGCAATTGCGGCAGGCTCGTGAGAGTTTAAAATAATTCCCGTCTCGTATTGCTTAACAACGCTTGAAATTTCAGGTAAGTCGCTTGCTAAAACCGGAATTCCCGCATGCATGAAATCAAACACTTTATTGGGTAAACTGAATTTGTAATTTAAGTTTGTGTCTTTGTCGATGCTTATACCTAAATTACAATTGGCCGTATTTTGCATTAGTTCGCTATAATTCATTTTTGGTTTGAACCAAACCTTGTCCTGCATGTGTTTTTCTTCAACTTGTTTTTTGAGTGCAGGTAAAACATCGCCACTGCCAATGATAAGCAGCAAGAAATGATTGTCCAGTAATTCAAATGCTTTTACCACTTCTTCGTTTCCACGGTTTACATTGATTCCGCTTCCTTGAATTATTACAATGAATTTATCTTCAGGTAAACCAAGCTCATCTCTTATTTTTTTAACCGCATTGGTTTGAAGTTCACTAATGTTTCGAACAACAAGAGGTTTTACTTTGTATTTTTCAAAATAAAAATCGGCAATGGAATTATTGACAGTATATACTTTTTTTAATTTCGGGAATATGCGCTTTTCAAACCGCAACCATACATTTTTTTTTCGCAAATGGCCTTGTAATTCGGGCACCTCGCAAAATATTTCGTGCGAATCGTATACCAGTTTTCGTTTTTTATTGAATTTACCTGCATAATAATTAGCAGGAAGTGTATCCAGATCGTTTGACAATAGCCATTCGCTTTTGTGGAAGAGCAGGTAGAAGAAAAGGCGAATGTTTAAATTGGCATAAAATAAAGCACCTTTGTTGAACCATAACCTGAAACGTTTAGTTTTGTAGGGTCGGTCGGTAAGGGGTGTGCTTGATGGTAGTTTTCGCCCCAGTAAAACAACTTCAAAATTATGTTCATGCAAAAACGCGCAAACTTTTTTCACCCGTTGATCGGTACTTAGGTCGTTACTTACGCTTACAATTATTTTGGCTTGTTTTCTCAAAGGTTATATTAATACTGATTTGTTCTTAAATTCTCGGTTCAGGTGAAATTAACGTGTAATAAATTATTTATTTCGTTAAAGCATGTCATTTATCTACAATTACCCGCTTAAAAGTCATAATACCTTTGGTATTGATGTTTCGGCAAGGCAGTTTGCCACTTTTCGTTCGGTTGAGGAACTTAAAAATATGCTTAAGGTTATTAAACCTGAGGAGCGCCTGTTGATCCTTGGTGGTGGCAGTAACCTGTTGTTTACCTCCGATTTTGAGGGCGTTGTTTTGAAGAATGAGACCCGTCAACTTGATTTGATAGGGCAAGACAACAGTTTTTTTTATGTGAAGGCAGGTGCGGGTGAGATTTGGCATGATCTGGTTATGTATTGTGTAAA
>JAYUZA010000361.1:0-5217 GCA_043752145.1 Flavobacteriales bacterium | reverse complement strand
CGCAGGCTGTAGATGTTGAGGAGGCGGTGCTTGGTGCTATGATGTTGGAGAAAAATGCCATCAACGATGCCATTGATATTTTACAACCCGAAAGTTTTTACAAAGAGATTCATCAGAAAATATATGCTGCCATTCAGCAACTATTTTCTGATTCGCAACCCATCGATATTTTAACGGTAACAGCTAAATTACGTTCAAACGGATTTTTAGAATTGATAGGTGGACCCGCATACATTGCAGGATTGACCAATCGTGTTGCATCGGCAGCTAACATCGAGTATCATGCACGTATTATTCAGCAAAAGTATATTCAGCGCGAATTGATCGGCATTGCTTCAAGCACCATTCGCGATGCCTATGAAGATACTGCAGATGTGTTTGACCTGTTAGATAAGACCGAAAGTGGTTTGTATAGAATTACTCAAGGAAATATTCGAAAGGATTACCGAAAAATGCATGAATTAATTCATGAAGCCATTGAGGAAATTGAAAAAGCGAAAAAGAATGTTGATGGTGTAAGCGGTGTGCCAACCGGATTTCATGAACTGGATAAAGTTACATCGGGCTGGCAAAAATCAGATATGATCGTTATTGCAGCAAGGCCGGGTATGGGTAAAACAGCATTTGTACTGTCCATGGCGCGCAACGCATCGGTTGATTTTAATCGTCCGGTAGCTGTGTTCTCTTTGGAGATGAGTGCTATTCAGTTAGTGAATCGTTTAATTGCGGGTGAAACCGAATTGACCAGCGATAAATTGCGTAAAGGAAATTTACAACCTCACGAATACGAACAATTGCATACACGCATTAAAAAAATATCGGAAGCTCCGTTATTTATTGACGATACGCCTGCACTTTCTATTTTTGAATTGCGTGCAAAATGCCGAAGACTAAAACAACAGCACGGAGTAGAACTTATTATTATTGACTACTTACAATTGATGACAGCCGGTGGCGAAGGAAAAGGAAACCGCGAACAGGAAATTTCCAATATTTCGCGATCAATTAAACAAATTGCCAAGGAATTGGAAGTTCCTATTATTGCCCTGTCGCAATTAAGCCGTAGTGTTGAAACCCGTGGTGGCGATAAGCGACCAATGTTGAGCGACCTTCGTGAATCGGGTGCAATTGAGCAGGATGCTGATATTGTTGGGTTTATTTACCGTCCCGAGTACTACAATATTACTGATGTAGAGAACGTTTCTACCAAAGGATTGGCTCAAATTATTATAGCCAAGCACAGGAATGGTGCTTTGGAAGACGTGAATTTAAAATTTGTGGCAGAATTCAGCAAATTTGAAAACCTTGACAGCAGTTATACGTTTAAGGATGATTACTCACCCATGAACCCGAACCACGAGTTTGAGAACAATGTAAATACTTTGACCGTAAAATCGCGGATGGATGATATAAAAGATGATGAAAATGGAACCGATTTTAATTTTAGTGTAGAAAATGGAGATGAACCACCTTTTTAAAAATAGTATTTTTTCTTTTTTGCTTTTCCTGTTTTCGTTTAATGCGAACGCAGGAACTTATGTCCTTATCCCCATGGACGAAGCGCAAAAAGATCATTTAAAAGCTTATGGAATTGCTTACTGGGTTTTGCAAAACGAAGTAGAGATCGAATGGCTGTTGAATTACCGGGGTGGTAGTTTTTTAATTTCTGATATCAAAAAAGTGGAAGAGGAATGTGTGATACGTGGTGTTTCCTTTGAAATTATTACATCATCAAAAGCCATTGCCATAAAAGAACAAATTGCCGATCCTGAAGTTAATATGGAAGTGGTGAAGTTGGAAAAAGCGCCAAAAATAGGTGTGTACGCTCCAAGCACAAATCAGCCATGGGACGATGCTGTAACAATGGTTTTGGCTTATGCCGAAATTCCTTACGACCAGTTTTATGATTCGGCAATTATTACCGGAGTTTTACCAAAATACGATTGGTTGCATTTGCATCATGAGGATTTTACGGGTCAGTACGGTAAGTTTTATTCGCAATACAGTGGTGCAACCTGGTATAAGCAACAACAAAGAGAAAGCGAAGCAATGGCGCGTTTTTTGGGATTCGGAAAAGTTTCGCAAATGAAATTAGGTGTTGCGCTTAAATTAAAGGACTACGTTGCCGGTGGCGGATTTTTATTTACCATGTGTAGCGGAACCGATAGTTATGACCTGGCATTAGCCGCACAAAACACCGATATAGCAGCCGCTGTTTTTGATGGTGATGCGATTGATCCCAATGCGCAATCAAAACTTGATTTCACAGCAACTTTTGCTTTTGAGAATTTTAGGGTGAATACAGAACCTATGCAATACGAGTTCTCGAATATTGACGGAACACAAACGCATAATACGCTAACCGAAAAAAATGATGTGTTTACATTATTTGATTTTAGTGCTAAGTATGATATTGTGCCAACCATGTTGTGCCAAAACCATACGCAGGTCATTCAGGGTTTCATGGGACAAACAACCGATTTTGACAAAAAAATGATCAAGAGTGAAGTGTTGGTCATGGGCGAAAATAAAGCCCTGGGAACAGCACGTTATATTCATGGTTCGTTGGGACAGGGAACATGGACATTTTATGGCGGTCATGATCCCGAAGATTATCGCCATTATGTAGGTGATCCTCCAACCGATTTAAAGCTTCACGCAAATTCACCGGGATATCGTTTGATATTGAATAATATTTTGTTTCCTGCCGCGAAGAAGAAGAAGCAAAAAACCTGACACTTAGTTTCTATATGAAAAAACTTTTACAATTCCTGTTTTTATTTATTTCGTTCCATTCCTTTGCGCAAAATCCAATTGAAGAAGCCGCTGCTTTAATAAATAAAGGTGAATACGATAAAGCTGTTGAGATATTAGACACGCATATTCTTCAAAAACCAAAAGACGAAAAAGCGTATTTCGTGCGCGCTTATGCTAATATATATAAGCGTGAATATGCCAAGGCGATAGAAGACCTGAACATTTATATTTCGTATAACGGAAAAGACGCTGATGCGTACAATAAACGTGGCTTTTGCTATATGAATGAAGGGAATGAAAAAATGGCCGTTGCCGATTTTGAAAAAGCGTTTGAAATAAACCCCGATTATTTTGATGCCTATGAAAACCTTGGCCTTATTGCTTTTGACAAAGGTTATTTTGATAAAGCCATTGGATGGTACACCAAATCAATTAAGGTCAATCCGGCTTCGGCCAATGCATACGCCCATCGGGGTAGTTCGTATACTTCGTTAGGGGACTTGGAAAAAGCAATGATCGACATTAAGCTTGCCATTGAACTTGCCCCTAAGGATGAATTAAATTACCAGATCCTTGCACAGATCTACGATAAAATGGGAGATACCAAAAAGACGATCGAAGCAATTGAAAAATGCATTGAGCTTAACCCAAAGAACAGCGTCAATTACATTAACGCAAGCAATATGTATATTGATCAGGTTGAATATGCCAAAGCAAAAAAACTTGCACTAAAGGCCAAAGAAGTAAATCCGCGAAATCCCGATTGTGATGAGTTTTTGGTAATGATCGAGTATGGGATGAAAAATTACGAAGTTGCAAAGAAAATGGCTTTGGATTTATATAAGGCAGATAAAGCTGGCGCAAAATCACTGAATGTTTTAGGTCTTTATTACTGGGAAATTGCCAAGGATGCCGATTCGGCCGCTTTTTTCTATCGCGCGGCAATTGATAAGGATAGACTATATGTTTATCCGTATAAAAACATAAGTGAAATTTTTGCGGTATTTAAAATGGCCGATGATGCTATTGAAGGATATACAATTGCTTTAAAACTTGTGCCAAATGATGCTGGCATGCATAACAAACGTGGTTTGGTGTATTTGGAACAAAAACAAAATAGTTTGCTAGCCGAAAGTGATTTTCAAACAGCCATCAGCCTTGATCCGAAAAACCCCGATTACAAAAATAATTATGGGCGATTGCTTATTTCATCAGATCCCAATAAAGCCACCGAGCTTTTTGATGAGGTTATAAAAATTGATCCAAAATTTACTTACGCGTATTATAATAAAGCGGTCATTTATTTGAATGCGGGCAAAAATAAAGAAGCTGTTACCGAATTGGATAAAGCTATTGCGGTTGAAAAGAATTTTACAGACGCATTTTTTCTGAGGGGTTATTGCAATGTACTGCTTGAAAATTACAAGGAAGGTAAAAAGGATTTTGAAAAATTCATTGCACTCGATAATACGAATAGCATGGCTTATAATAATTTGGGCTTGTGCTTAACATCGTTAAACGAAATAGACAAGGCCTTGGTTAATTTAAGTAAAGCGATCGAGTTGAACGATAAAAATGCTCTTGCTTATTTTAACCGCGCTAAAGCTTACTTGAAAAAGGATAAAAAGGAGTTGGGTTGTGCTGATCTTAAAATGGCAACCGACTTGGGTGATAAAGATGCGGAAGGATTGATGTTGGAGAAGTGTAAATAGTTTCGCAGAACTCCTTCCCCCTTGTAAAGGGGGTGCCAGTCTCGCCTTCGCTTAGCCGCTAGGGCGTAGCAAGGAGGGCGGGGGATTACTACTGAATTATTTTTTTAATTTGAGCTCTATTTCAAGTTGCTCAACCATAGTACAAATATCAGTTACAACTTTTGGACTTTGCAAGCGAATTTCTTTTTCCTGAAAGCTTAAGAAATGTAAGCCTAATTCTTCAAGTGCTTTTTGCTTTTTATCGTCTTTGACTGCCACATCAGGAAAGAAATGACTATTGCCGTCAATTTCAATAACCAAGTTTAACGGTTTACAATAAAAATCAACTATATAATTGCCAATAGGCTTTTGTCTGTTAAAAGTGTATCCGTAAATTTTCCCTGCTTTAAGGACATTCCATAGTAAGACTTCTCCAAAAGTCATATTGCTGCGAAGTTCGCGTGAAAACTCTTTTAGGTTCTTGTTATACGGAAGGTGATGCATAGAATAAAGATATTGTTTTTCATATACAATCCCCCGGCCTTTGGTTTTTACTTTTGAAAAGAGATGTTAGCAGGCCACCCCTTAATCCCGAGGTATCGGGAGGGGAAGGAGTTCTGCGAAACTAAAAATCCCTCTCACCCTTCAAAACAAAAATATTTTTCTCTTTCTTGATATAAAGCCTGTTTTTTTCAATGCTGAAATCTTCAATATCGGCAATACCGGTTGGAAGCACACCAAAAACAAAATCCATCATGTTATAATAATG
>JAYUZA010000360.1:0-5239 GCA_043752145.1 Flavobacteriales bacterium | reverse complement strand
GCTAAGGTTAAGCGTAACACATGGCTTAAACGCGATAGGTTATGTGCGGCACGGTGGCGTTTACGCCAGGCTTACATGCACTTTCATAACGGAGATCATACCGAAGCTTTACGTTTGCTAAAAGATTGTTGTGGCCTGCCGCGCGAAGAAGCCGAATGGGTTATTTATAGCCAGTTGCTGGAAGCCATGTGCCGTGTTGAATTGGGGCAGCATGAGTGGTTCTCGATACGGGCCGAAGCATTGCGTAAGTGCATTTACCGTTATGAGAATAAAAACAGGCATAAGCGTAACGGACGATTGATAATGATATACCGTTTGCTAAAACAGTTGCACCAAAACGAACTTGATTATGGCTTACTGGAGGAGGAGGAGAATGATGCACTTGAGTTATTGGCTTCATCTGAAGGAAATTTTTACTGCAATCCAACGGGGCCCGAGGTATTTCGTTTTGAGGAATGGATCCAATTAAAAGCGCGTAAGCAGGGGTTGAATAGGAGAGGGAAGAGGTTGGTGACGTGAAATGTTCCTATTAATCTTTGACAGTATCAGGGTAGTTTTCGTTGTATTCAGCCTCTTCCTCTTCGGCAATTTCTTCTACAGGTGAGTAATTGGCCTTATCAGGTAATTGATTGCAATTAATTTCACTGAATTTTATGGTTGTGGTTTTTGTCAGGTAATTTTTTAAAATCAATACATTATCCTCTAAATTAAATCGCCATTCCTGTGGTGGGACGTCTGATGAGTAGTTGATGTTGACTTGCAGGGTGGAATCCATTATTTTACCTTTAAAGTTGTAAAGGATATTTCCTGCTACTTCCTCTTAGGTAAATATTATACCTTTTAGGCTGTTATTTTCAACTGTTAAATGCAAATATTCATTAGGATTCCCCTTTGACTTATAACAAACCTCTCCTAGTGGAAAACAGATGAAGACGTATTTGAAACTGGTATTTCAGAAGTATTTTATTACAACCGGTAATGATTGCACTCATTAATAGAATTAAAAGAGTCTGCTTTAATGTGTTATTTGATGATCTGGTTTTAAAGAGTTTATTTGAATATGGAGAATGTTAGAATAATAAGGTATTGCATCAACAAAAGTATTCGGTCCTTTGTTTATAACGGTTTTATTCCTTATACTTTAAATACCACCCCACCTCACGTAGTAAAGCATTATATTGGTCAAACACCTGCATGCGTTGAGGGTTGCCATTTTTGTCAGGCATCACAAATTTTAAGTTGAAAATCATTGGGTCGCTAATCCCTTCTTTATAAGTAAAGCTGGTTGGTTTTCCATCGTCATCATAAGTGTACTCGAATATTTCTTTTTCCACATAACTATCACGTTTTACTGAAAGTTGGTCGCGATCATAAATAATCCTTTTTATTAACAAGCCTTGTGAATTGTAATCCTGCCTGAACTTGAATAAAGTGTCATTTTCTTCCAGAATATAAAAACCGCTTTCTACACTGGTTCCGTTTTCATAGACTTTGCGCATAGTTTGCATGGCAAACTTATTATTGCCTGAATCATTTGGCATAAGCCTATCTATCGTGTCTATTTTAAGGAATATTTTTTCATTTGTATCCACTTCTGTTTTACCTATAAAATGAAGGTGCTGTGTATAGCCTTTCTTCTTGTAATAATCAAAAAATGATACAATGCAGAGCTTTGAATTTCTTTCTTTTTTCGAGCGTTCCTGGAAGTAGAGAGCTTCAGGCACATTGTTTTTCCAGGTTAAGGCGTACAAGGTTACATTATTGCGTAACTCTGTTTCGTTGTAATCGTACAAGGTAACTTCATTCAACGTAATCGCATTAGGATGTTTGTTGTCGTCAAACCAGTAAACAAAATTATATGTATAGTAACCCATGTTTCTCAAAGGGGTTAAAAGATGAATTTTCTTTTTTCTTTTTTTCTTTTTGTTGTTTTGCTCGTTCTGTTCGTAATACAGTTTATACTCCTTGTATTTTTTTGCTTCAAGGGCCTCTTTTTTGGGAACAATTTCCTCAATAGTACAGGAATTGAGGTTGCCCTTTAGTTTTAACACCAAAGGCGTATAAAATTCCTGGTCAAATCCCATTTTTAATTCTTTGTAGTACCGTTCTATCGGCTTGATGTCAAACCGGTAATAGTTCCCAATAGTAAAAGTGATTTGTCCGCTTGAAAGGAAGCGTGCAAGTGTAAGAAAGGCTATCATCAATAGTCTCATTTGGCGTTGTTCGGTTCTGGCCCTTGCTTATTCGCTTAGTTTTGACGAAAAAACACTTGAAAAACAGGCCTTAAATTCGTCCAAAGTTACAAAAAATTCGGCTTTAAACGTTTCTGATTTTTCTATTTGTTCTTCACGATAAGGAACATAATATGTAATTGTTTTGTTCCCGTGCGGATTCCGTACTTTAATTTTACTGCCCGCTTCATCATACTCTAGTACGGTATAAGCGTGCGTGGGAAAAAGTTTTTCCCCACTATCCAGTCTTACGATAGATGAATTGCTGATTTTTTCGACTTTGTATTTAGTGCCCGTGAAGTCGGCTTCATCCTTGGTTCCCGCAACAACAGCAGTGTTGTTGTCGTTTGCTGTTTTAAGTTGTTCAACAAGGTCTTTTGAATCGGACCCTGTTTCGGTTGGTTTAATTCCAGTTAATACAGCAAGTGCTTCGGCCGGTGACCCCTCTTCAATGTTGGCATATCCGCCCATTTCCTGTGCATATGCCTTTTCAATTAACATCACCCATAATTCATTGTCTCCCTGTTTTGCATAACCCGGTTCCGATCCGTTTACGGGGAAATAAAAATTAACCTTTATCTTCTTGGCTTCACGTTTTGTTGTGTCCTTGTTGTATACATGTAGGGTAACAGTAGCCGAGGATTCGCCCGGTGTATGTTGAATCAGGGATTTGATCAGGTCAGGCCTTCGTCTTGCAACACCTGCAATGGCTGATATAAGATAACAGTCGCCAAGCGCTCCCTGTATAGCGTCATTCATATCAACTTCGTCAACATCTTTTTCCGCTTTGTCTTTTTTATAAATTGAATATTCATCCACTTTCACTTTTTCTCCTTCTTTCTCACCAGCTTTCCCCGTCTGTTTATAAACTCCCCAATTTTTTAGAACTCTTTTGTTTGGATTGTCTTCTTTTCCGACTTTTTTACGCGGTTGAACATAATCACTTCCGTCAGTTGCAGGTGCAGGGTTATTACCCGATTTCAAACGCTTTTCATTCGATTTTTTTACCTTTTCTGGAGCGTTTTTCAGAAAGTAAGAATAGCTGGTTATTTGATTTTTTGTCTTTAAATATTCATCGGCAAAACAAGATTTCATTCCTTCATCGGAGCTGTTATAAAGTGCAATAAATTTCTCAGCGGTGATTTTAAATACAGGAACTTTATCCACGTCAACCTGTGTAAGATAAAGTGAACGAGATTTTTGAAGAATAACTTCATTAAATTCCATTTGATCCTTCGTTATAATTGTTCTTAGTGTGTTTAATTCATCAGCTTTTGCGGCCTTTTGAAGCAATAATTCTCCATCTTTTTTCACCCTTTCAAGTAGTCCGTCTTTATTTATATAAGAATAAAGATCATCAATTTGTGCGCTCACATAATCGCTTTTAACAAATGCTTTATATTCTTCCACACCTCCTTTTTCTTTTATTCTCCTGTAAAATTCATCAATGTGAGCTTGCGTAACGTTTTTTTCTCCATTGTTATAAATAGGATTATAGTAATTTTGAATTTCCGAAAGTTTTAATGTTCTACAATTATAGTCGTTATCGTAATAATAGTGTTTTAGATAATGGGTGTCAAAATAATGGACCTGATCCAGCATACCTATAAGATCAATGTCTGACAGGTCCTGTATAGGGTCTTCACCAGAAAATTTGGCTTGGTTTGCATTTTTTCCAGAATAATTGGAAAGTATGTTGCCGAAGGGACTTCCCGTTTGCTTATTATTAAGCGCACCGGCAGCGGCATCATTTTGTAAGGCCCCTCCCATTTTTCCACGGCCCTTTTGCTCCTCTTTTTCGGGAGTATATTCCTGGACTTGCTGTTGCACTAAATGTTTTTCGGCCATAAAATTATTTGCTTATTGGGTGCATTAACCACTCAGCTCATTTTTTATTCTCTTTTTCCACTGGGCTTTCGGCCACTTCATTGGTGTCTTTCTTTTTGGTAAGGCTATTCAAGCTTTCTTCGTTTATGCTATTACCCTTCATGCTTTTTTTAGACGTGTCATCAACATTTAATTTTTGTGGGTTGGTGTTCTTTAATTCCTCCTTCATAAAAGTAGAGTTAAGATGTACGTCCCATTTTTACCAATTCTTTATTTATGCCTTCGGTAATATCTGCCGTTGTAATAAGATTCGTACCGTTATCCAAAGCTTTTAACGCACAGTATTGCGCTACATTTATTATGGTGCCACCGGCCAATTCGTATTTTCCGGCTACTTCATCTAAGTTCAACGTCTCATCCATTTTACATTTTTCGGGCATTGTACTTTTCCATAAGGCAAAACGCTCTTCTTTTTTTGGCATAGGAAAATAAACTACACTCTGGAACCTGCGTAAAAACGCTTCGTCAATATTCCCTTTTAAATTAGTGGCTAAGATCACAAGCCCATTATAATCTTCAATGCGCTGTAATAAATAACTCACTTCCTGGTTGGCATGCCTGTCGTTTGACGATTGTACACTGGTGCGTTTACCGAACAAGGCATCAGCTTCATCAAAAAACAGGATCCAGTTTTTATTTTCGGCACGGTCAAAAATTTGTGCGAGGTTTTTCTCGGTTTCTCCAATATATTTCGAAACTATTTTTGATAAGTCGATACGGTATACATCGCGTTCATGCAATTTACCAATGAGCGCAGCCGTTAATGTTTTACCGGTACCGGGCGGACCGTAAAACAAAGTGCGGTATCCGGGCTTTAATTTGCGTTGCATGTTCCATTCGCGCATCATTGTATTATGATGGGCCAACCACCAGGTTAATTCTTTTAACTGCACGCTTGTTTGCGGAGCCAGAACCAGATCGCTCCAGTCCATTCCCGTGGTAATGATTTTTGCCGGGAACGATGTGCTGAACGATGGTTTAAACGGCTCGCCTTTGGTAAACAATTCAACCAACTCCCGCGATGGAATAAGCGCCCCACTGGTAAACGGCTCTTCATTTGCCGTGTTTTCAACAACTAAAAAATCGTTTTTAAGCAAAGTACTATCTGCCTCTAATAAATT
>JAYUZA010000359.1:0-5275 GCA_043752145.1 Flavobacteriales bacterium | reverse complement strand
TTAATGGGAACCAAATGAACATGTGCGTGCGGAACTTCCAATCCAATGACCGCAACTCCTATGCGCTTACAATCAATTGATTTTTTTAGTTTGGATGCCACCTTTTTCGAAAAAACAAGAATTTCAGAAAGGTCTTCGTTGCTTAGATCAAAAATATAATCGGTTTCGGTCTTGGGAACTACCAGAGTATGTCCTTTTACCAGTGGCGAAATGTCTAAAAAAGCAAGAAACTTTTCATTCTCTTCAATTTTATGGCAAGGTATCTCACCTGCTATAATTTTTGAAAAAAGTGTTGCCATTATTGTCGCGTAATTTCAAGAATTTCGAATTTAAGAATCCCTGATGGTATTATTACTTCGGCTATATCACCCACTACTTTTCCCAACAAGCCTTTACCAATAGGTGAATCAACTGAAATTTTTCCCGCTTTCAGATCGGCTTCCTTTTCGGCAACCAGGGTATACTTCATTTCCATTTTATTGGCAAGGTTGCGCAGCTTAACCGTACTCATGATTAAAACCTTTGAACTGTCTACCAGGTTTTCATCCAGAATGCGGCAATTTGCAATAAGTGTATTCAATTTAGAAATGCGCATTTCAAGTAAGCCTTGTGCTTCCTTTGCAGCATCGTATTCCGCATTTTCTGAAAGATCACCTTTATCGCGTGCTTCAGCAATTGCAGCCGAGCTTTTTGGTCTCTCTACAGTTTGTAATTGCTTAAGCTCGGCCTTTAACTTGGCCAATCCTTCAGCGGTAACATAGGTTAATTGCGACATGGGTAACAGGTTTAAAAAAGAAGAATCCCCCACATAGCAGAGGATTCTTACAGATACAAATATATAAAAAAATGACTACTTCAAGGTAACCCGCAAGCCAATCGTATGGGTTGCTGCCAAATAAGATGATGGCTGGAAGGTATAATCGATGCCTATTAAGGTACTTGCCTTAGAATCCTTACCAAAATCAACGCTTACACCGGCTGCAGGACCCACAAAAGCGGTACTTCTCTCAACCAGCTTAGTAATGCCTTTTTCGTAAGCATAACCGGCACGCAAACCAAACACAGCCTTTTTAATGGTGTGAACGTATTCAAAACCTAAACGATAATTGTCTTTTGAAAATGAATTTGAAGTATAACATCCTGCCGCAGTTAATCTACCTGTTTCTCCAAAAAGAAAATCGTAAGAGAAAGCAATGTTAACCTGCGAAGGCAATTCAAACTTAGCCGAACGCGTTTCGGTAGTACCAATAAAATCGTTTAAAGGCGTTACTGCAGGAAGAGTTGACGTTACCGAAAAACCATCACCGCTGTAAGACATTGGCGGACCAACATTTTTAAGGTTAATACCAAATTTGATCTGGTCTTTTTCACCGGTCACGTATTTAATACCTGCATCAATTGACACGCCACTTGCTTTTGCATTAGCAATTGACTCGTTTATAACTTTTAGCTGAATACCACCATAAATACTGTTTGAGAATGTTCTGGCATATGCCAATCCCAACAAAGAATATCTTGGCGAAAATGTTGTTCCAAAACCTTCGGGATTGTCAACAGTTGTTAAAGGAATATCACCAAAATTAAAACCTGTATATGTAAGGGCAATGGTACCGGCCTCGCCTACTTTTGACGCAAAGCCCATTGAGTTTACTTTAACTCCATCCTTACCAAATAGATTTGTACGAATTGCAACGATCTCCATTTTTTTAAGCATGGCCAAACCACCAAGGTTAACAAAGGCTCCTTCAAGACCCGAAACCGAAGCTACATTGGCAGAACTCATAGCCATACTTCTGCTCCATGGGTTCAAAAGTAGTTCGGTTGCGCCTGCGCTACCAACACGGTCTTCGTTACCGGCAAATGCCGCTGAAGAAATAAATGTTGCCGCTAATAATGTTATATATTTTGTTTTCATACGCTAAATAAAATAAGATTAGAAATTATCTAAATCGGTTGGACGTAATGCACCAAACCATTTCAATACACGTTCACCAACATTTGGCACCTCAACGTGTATTAAATATACACCTCCCGCAATTGGAATTCCTTTTTGATTTTTAAGATCCCAGTTAACCGAAGTTATTGTATTGGTCGATTTTGTAATGGTACGTATCAAGGCACCCGAAATATTATAAATCCTTACAACACATTCATCCGGTAAATTCACAATCTTGATCATGTTTTCCAAACGACTGCTTTCATATGCGCTGTAAGCGTAATACGGATTAGGCACAACATTTATCAATGCAAGAATTGAATCATTGTAAGTGGTTACATTGATCTGTGAGGCAAGGTCTCCCATTGAGAATTCATATACATTATCCCAATCGTTGGTGGCACCTGTTAAAACAGTTGGGTCATATTTAAATCCTGAACCATTTAGCGCACCACCTGTATTCATTTTTTCATACGGGCGTTTCATGCGAATTGAAATTCTTGCATCACTAGGAATGTTAGCCGGATCGTTTAATGTATAACCTTCAGCTAATTTGGGTATCCAAACATATGCGCATGAAGCCCATGTATTGCTCATTACCGAAACCGTGGCCGATGTTGCAAATAAATTTGCACGCAAGGTTGCGCCAAAATCGTATTCCGGAACTTTACGTGTAGACAATGAGAAGTTAGCGTCAACAAGGGTGTTGTTGAAAATATACAAGTAGTGTTTTCCACCCCAAATTTGTTCGCCAAACTCACCAATTAATGTAGAGGTTGGGTTCCACTTCATATCGCGGCCATTATCGCTTACATATTTACTGTCTTCACCAAATGCAACGTTCAAACGAACGCCCGATTCAACATCAATTACGTATCCCGGGAACCAACTCATACCTGTTGCCGAAATAAAATCAGCATCATTCGGGTCTGCAGTAACGGTTCCGTCACCCGGATTTCCATTCTTATCAAGCGATGCCAAACCTTTTACGGTTTGTTTTTGACCAAACGTATTGGTTGCCCAAGCAGGATCATCGGCTGTTTCAAGAACAGGACAACGGGTCCATTTTGACTTATCGGCCGTAAGCACAATTTCAATGCTGCTTAATGTTTTTACACCAAAGTTCACAGTACCTGCTACCGAACCGTTTTGTGAAACCTGGAAATCGGCATCAATAGGTGCGTTAAACGGACAGTAATAGTCGTCAGATGTAGATGTTCCCGCACTTGGGAAACTTCCATAGTAAGAACGTGATACAAGGTGATATGGACCAACTGTTCCACCAACAATTTTTTCGAAAGCTTGTTCAGGATCATAACCGGCCTTATCACTATAAATTCCGTCCAAACATTCATTAACATCGCCTGTATTGGCTACCGAACCTGAACGGATCCAGTTTCTTGGAGTATTTCCTTCAGCATCTACAATTCCTTCGATCCATGCCTGAGAAAGGTCTGAATAAACCAATTCTGAACGGATAACTTCTGATCGTAAATAGGTTGTTGTTGTTGCTCCTGTAACAACCTCTTTTTTCAACCAGTTATTAATGCTTATTGAGAAACCATATTGCGGGAAAATTTGTTCAGTCGCCACATTTATTCCCCAATCAGAATCAAAAGAATCGCCTGTTGTAAGATCGATCAAGGTCCAGGTTGCTTTTTCCAAAGTACTGGCCGAATCGTTGAATACTACACGGAAATCATGATCGGTTACATTTAAGGGATCAATAATTTTAACTTCGATTGGACCATTGCCTTCACCACCATAATATTGCGGATGAGCAGAAAAACCCGTGCTTACAATTTCATCTTCTGAAGCCTGTGTAATTCTCATATCCAAACCGCCATTACCTTTTCCTTCAATACGCGTAATCAACGGACCATCACCATACGATGAATTTGTCTGTGTACCGCCATTTTCAACAACCGGCATGTGTGGTATAACTTTAATAACAGGAACCTCTTCACCACCTGCAGTTTTACGGCTTTGTACAAAAGACTTCAACTGTCCATCGGCTGCTGATGCAGGATCGTACGACTTATAATCATTTGAAGAATATGCTAAAGCCATATAATAATATGTCTTGTGATTTACCAACGTTGCTTGCGTAAACTCATCTTGCTTAATACTGAATGAATGTTTGATCCCAAGATCCTCACCATCCACCATAAGTGTTGGTACTACAAAATTTGTTGTTGGGTCACGCGCCCAGTTCAATAATTTTTTAACGTCATCTTTCACGTCAACCTGACTAACTAAACGTGCTTTATCAGGATCCAACAAATCGCCCGACTTAACATTTTCATTTGCCAATTGGTAAATTAAATAACCCTGGAATTTATATGAGCGATATATACTATCAACTTCATCGGGTGTTAATGCAGGATTGTTGAACGGAGCTTCGTCCGGTAAAATAATGAAAGGATCGGCCTCTAAATATCTTTCCTTGTAGTTATTTGAGCTTGAGCTGTTGCTTAACATTAAAATAACTTGCTTGTCCAATTCCTGGGTTGTAACGTCAGGAGCGTTGGGTCCTTCAAGGATCTTAAAACAGTTGTCGAACAAAGCCTGGGCTTTATCATCGGCACGTATGAGCAATTCCACTGAAGAGAATGGAATACCGCCTGTTGCACGTGCGTAAATAATACCAATGGTAATATTGTTATATGCTCCCGGCTCCAAAATAAACGGACCCGAAGATTCGATAAAGCGTCTGTCTCCTGCAACGTTCCCTGCAATATCCTCACGCCATGTTGTCGGTACTACCGCACCTCTTGTTGCCCAGGAATAAGGATCTGAATCATAAAAGAAAATATAATCGCTCTCGGTGGTCGTTACACCTGTTTGGTTCGAATAACCGTTTCCACCAAAATACAAGGGTGAACCATCTTTCCAATGACCCAATAAATAATTGTATGCCTGTGGACCGTTATCAGGATCGGTCATGTTTGTATTTGGCGCACCAATACCTGTATAAGACATAAATTTACGCATACCAAAACGTTCGTTATCTACAATAGAATCACCATAACCAATACCAATACCGGTGTATGGAATACCGCCTGTTGCAACAGCCGTTGAATAATCGGTTACCAATGGATTATCAATTGTATCGGCATCCTGATAAGGTCCTTGAAAATAATCAACACCCAATGCCGGTGGATTTAAACCGTAACCAATAGAACCACTTGTTGTAGCATCATCGGGGTCGGCATTAAATACATAACCTAAACCACGCGATACATCACAACCTACATAATCATCCTGGAAAAACCCTAAATCGCAATCAAAGAAATTTCCGAAATACGTATCATACAATGTTTGTGTTGAGCGGTTAAT
>JAYUZA010000358.1:0-12831 GCA_043752145.1 Flavobacteriales bacterium | reverse complement strand
CGCCAAAATTCTCTTTTTCAAAAATAGCATGCATACTTTTTTTATTCATGCAATTTTCCTGATAGAATTTAATTTTTGTGGAAGTTAATTCTTCAAGGTTGGCATGAATGAACAATTCAGAATTTTCAAGCGAATCAACAATTACGGGTGTGTATCCGTTCTCTATCAAAGCAACAACCGTGTGGGAACCAATAAATCCACAACCTCCGGTTACCAGTATTTTCTTTGAGTTGTTTTCCATTTAGTTTTCAAATATAAAGAAAAAGCCGCTAACAATAACATGTAGCGGCTGTCACGCGTATAAGATCAATTTTATTCAATAATTGTCATTTCGTTGATCAAATTGGTTGCTCCCGCAAATTTTTCGATGATAAACAGGGTGTAGCGAATATCGACTGAAATGGTTCGTTGTAATGATGGTTCAAAAGCAATGTCTCCACTCATGGCTTCCCAGTTTCCGTCAAAAGCGGTCCCTATTAATTCTCCATTACCATTAATTACCGGGCTTCCTGAATTACCACCGGTAATATCAGTATTGGAAAGGAACGCAACAGGCAAAGTTCCGTTAGCACCATAACGTCCGTAATCTTTTTTCAGATAAAGTTCCTTTAATTTTGCCGGAACAATAAACTCTTCATTTTTCGGATCTTCTTTTTGCATTATTCCTTCGATGGTTGAAATATAATCGCATTGCAAGGCATCTCCGGGGCTATAATCCAAAATATTTCCAAATGTGCAACGCATAGTAAAATTGGCATCAGGCGCGTAGTTTTTGTCGCTGTTCATTTTTCTTACACCGTCAATATACAATTTCATGGCAGCTTTTAATTTAGCTTCGGCAGGAATTTGTACAGGCATTATTTTTAGCTGATAAATTTCAATGAACTTCAACATTAAATTGAATCCGGGATCTTTTTGAAACGTTTTCAGATCAGGTTTAGCAAGAAACAAGTTTAATTTTGCCTCGTTCACCAAGATCGACTTATCATAATACTTTTGCGCATATATTTTAAAATCATTTTTATGTTTCGCGTAGATCCCTGCTAATTCTTTCGGCTGAAACTCTTTTGGAACATCTTCAAGATATAATTTTAAAAGCTCGGCATACAGTTTTTGATCGGTTGCCTTGTTATGATTTTTGAAAAACTCAGCAACTTTAATCTTGGTACCGGCAACCACTGCATCAATAGTGCCTTTGTCGGCTTTGGCTTCTAATTGGCGGTATAAACCAAACATGGTAAAGTATAAATTGTGATTTTCCATTCCCGAAATATTTTCCTCAAAATATATTACCGCAAGCGTTACGGAATCAAGGGACTTGTTAGCTGTAGCAATATCACTGATAACATTTCCGTATAGCGCTTTTCTTTTTTCGTCCGCATTTACCCAGGTTTGAAATTTATTTTCTTCTTCCTGTTTACGCTCATATACATTCAAGCGTTTTAATCCCCTTGTTTGTCCGATATAATACTTCCAGTAATTGCTTATTTGCGCATAGGATGAAGCGTATTTTAAGCGAACCGAATCACTTTTGTCCATATCAACCTTCATGGTTTCAAGTCGTTTTTGACGAATTTTTACACGCGCTGGTTGTTCAAGATCAGTGGCTGTTTTAACGCCATACGAAGAAAGAAAGCGGTCTGTACTTCCGGGATATCCCAATACCATTGCAAAATCATTTTTTTTAATTCCTTTAATTGAAAGCGGTAAATGATGTTTGGGCTTGTAAGGAATATTGTTTTTTGAATACGCTGCAGGTTTTCCGTCCTCGGATGCGTAAATGCGAAACAAACTAAAATCACCCGTATGGCGTGGCCACATCCAGTTATCGGTATCACCACCAAATTTGCCGATAGATGAAGGAGGCGCGCCAACTAAACGAATGTCTCTGAAAACTTCATAGATAAATAAATAATATTCATTGCCTTCAAAAAACGGTTTTATGTCGCATTCGTATTTGGTTCCTTCTACTGCCGCTTTTTTCAGTTCAGTAATTTTAGCTCTTATTGAACTTTCTCTGGCTTCTCCTGTTTTACCTTCTGCAGCCGCATTGATTTTTGACGTAATGTCTTCCATGCGAATAAGGAATTTAGCATAAAGACCTTCACAGGGTATTTCCTGTGTTTTTTCGTAAGCCCAAAATCCGTTAGTTAAATAATCGTGTTGAACGGTCGATTGTTCCGCGATCGCGTCAAAGCCACAATGGTGATTTGTTAAGATCAACCCTTCTTTTGAAATAATCTCACCGGTACAAAATCCGCCAAAATTCACAATAGCATCTTTAATGGAAGCATTGTTCACATTATAAATATCATCAGCAGTAATTTTCATGCCTTTTGTTTTCATGTCGGCCTCGTTCATTTTTTTCAAATACATGAGCAACCACATGCCTTCATCGGCAATAGCGGTGGAGGTTAGCATGAGCGATAGGGTCAAAAAACTTAATATTCTCTTCATAATACGTTTTACTTAAGGGCGTGAATTTAAAAATTAATAGAATAGGTTTTTAATTAAAAAATGCCCGTTTCTAATCAATAGAAACGGGCATTAAAATCTTGAATATTGATAATGCGATAATTAGCTCCTGTGTGCCGTCAAGGCAGGAATTACTTCGGTGGATTGCTTTTTGGCAACTGGCCATTTCCACCCCTTGGTAAAACTTTTACCTTATCACCGTCAGTCTTTTCGACTTCGGCAGGTTTTAAAGCGTCTTCGCATTTTTTAATGCCATCTAATGCGGTTTTGTCATTCGCTTTTATCGAAAGAGCTTTTTGGAAATCGGCTTTTGCACCTGCATAATTTTTGGCGTTAAATGCATTGTTTGCACGTTGAATAGATTTATTGTATTCAATTTGCTGCATTGGTGTTAGAACAACAGTAGGGGCTTTATCTCCCTCTTTATTGCCTTCTTTATTTTCTTCTTTGTTCCCTTCTTTATTTCCACCATCTTTTGCAGGACAATCACCCATGGTATCGCCATGCGCCTGATGGGCAGGCCAGGCTGACATAGGAATGGTAAGTTGTTGTGTGTTTGTTGGAT
Organism: Flavobacteriales bacterium; assembly: GCA_043752145.1. Classification (GTDB taxonomy): domain Bacteria; phylum Bacteroidota; class Bacteroidia; order Flavobacteriales_D; family UBA2798; genus DASPJQ01. The sequence goes on along the minus strand of JAYUZA010000358.1, from coordinate 9,791 downwards.
TTCCCGGAGGATGGTGACAAATAGTGACCATTTTAGCAACCGGTTCATTGTATGTTACCGAAAATGTTTCAACATCGTTGCCCAAGGCAGTTGTAGCGGTAATTTGAATAGTGTTGGTACCGCTTACTAAAATAACAGGGATACTCAACATTTTTGCCGATGATGTATAAATGAATCCGGTGAAATTAACACCGTTAAACAACACCTTAAGATCAGAAGCGGAAGAAATATTTTGAACATTTCCACTCACAATAAAGTTTGAATTGGTAACCGTAACTGATCCTCCTGCAGGATTTGTAATATTAATTGCAGGTGGCAATGCAGTAGCCGCAGCCGAATAGGTAAAGCTGAAATCCTTATTTATATTTCCACAGGTATTGGTTGCCGAAATATTAATGGTGTTGGCACCCGGTGTTAAGGTCAGTGTTTTTGATAAACTACCTGTTGATGGATTGAAATAAAATCCCGCTATAACTGTTCCGTTATGTTTGAAAGCAATTTGTGATGCAGCGCTTATTCCTTGAAGCGTTGCAGTAAAATTCAACGATGGGTTTGTTAAAGTCGCTCCTTTCAAAGCCGGTGAGCTCGAAACCATGTTAGGTGCGATACAAGGCTCTCCAAACATAACGGTTGTTGTTTTTGTATCGGTTCCGTTTTCGTTTGTAACAGTAATGGTAATATTATTCGAGCCTGTGTTCAGCGTAAGATTAGCTTCAATGCCTTTAGTTTCGGTAAAACCAAATGAAGGATAAGTTTTTCCATTAACTGTCATGCTTACTTCCGAAGCGTTATCAACGTTTGAGGTATTTGCTTTGAATGCATAAGCTGCAGTATTCACGGTTGAACCTTCAGATGCAGGTGCAACAATGGTTACAGTTGGAGGACTTGCAATAACAGTTGAAGCAGTGCGTTTAATTGTCCTTGTTTTTGAATCGCTTCCATCGGTATTGGTTGCATTTATAACTACTGCATTATCTCCCATTGTTAATGTGAGAGGAGCTTCCAATTTATCTGTTGTAGCATTGTAGGTAAATCCTGTAAATGCATTACCGTTCACCGTCATTGTTATTTGCGAACTGGTAACATTTGAAACATCCGCTTTAAACGTATACGATGTGGAAGTAACTGTGGTAGATGAAGAACCTGGTTTGGTAACATTAATTACAGGAGGAGCTGCAGGAGCTGTACTTCCTGTGCTGAAAGGAAGCGTAGGTGCTGAACAACCCGCTCCTTCATTAAATGTAATTAACATGATCACATCCTGATAGTCGATTCCAATGCTTCCCACATGTCGTAATTCAAATAAATAAATTACATCTGTTGGTGCGAGTGAAATTTTACCGGCTACTATCACACCTGCTAAATAATCTCCAACCGCTGTTTGGCCTGCGGCAGGTTCAATAATTGGCGCATTATCTCCGTTCTTTAATACGTGTACCCATTCGCTTCCCGAATTTGACGTAAGCGTATTGTTCCAGGTATTTGAATTATTGTAACAGTATGCTTTAAGTGAAACCGAAGATCCGGATGGAACTAAAATGGTTTGTGTTTCGCCTCCGGCAACTTTATTGTTGCTATTGAAGCCATAATAGGTTGAGCCATTTGTGGACACACCAACTTTTACATAGGCTTGTTCACTGCCGTTATACATAACATCTTCGCCAATACATTTAATTGTTGCGCAAAAATTAGTACTTGTTGTTACTGTACCATTACTTGTAACGTCAAATTCAGGTTCAGCGGTGTATGTAATTGTTGTGGATTTTGTTTCGGTACCACCCGCAGTGGTTACTTTAATGCTGATATTGTTCAACCCTTCGGTCAAACTAAGATTCGCATCCACTTTTTTGTTTCCGTTATTGAAGTTAAATGTTGTATAATTTACACCATTCACCATCATGCTAACTTCCGAAGCGTTAGAAACCTCTTGGGTATTTGCTTTAAAGTTGTAAGCAGGACTTGTTACCGAAGAACCTGTAGCAGCCGGAGCTGTAATATCAACTTTAGGAGCAGGTATTGGAGCCGTAGGACAATCGCCTTCGGTATCACCGTGTGCTAAGTGAGCAGGCCAAGCTGAAACCGGAATGGTAAGTTGTTGTGTGTTTGTTGGGTTTCCGGGAGGGTGGTGACAAATATTCATCGTTGTTTCAACCGGAGCATTGTAAGAAATGGTCGTTGATTTTGTTTCTGTACCACCTGTTGTTGTTACTTTAATGCTGATATTGTTCAACCCTTCGTTCAAAGTAAGATTAGCGTCCACTTTTTTGTTTCCGTTATTGAAGTTAAATGTTGTATAATTTACACCATTCACCGTCATGCTAACTTCCGAAGCGTTAGAAACCTCTTCGGTATTTGCTTTAAAGTTGTAAGTAGGACTTGTTACTGACGAACCTGCAGCAGCCGGAGCGGTAATATCAACTTTAGGAGCCGGTGTTGGAACTACAATCGGACAATCACCTTCGGTATCACCATGTGCCTGATGTGCAGCCCATGCTGAAATTGGAATGGTGAGTTGTTGGGTGTTGTCAGGATTTCCAGGAGGGTGGTGACAAATATTCATTGTTGCTTCAACCGGAGCAGTGTAAGTAATAGTTGTTGATTTTGTATCTGCTCCATCACCATTTGTCACAGTTATTGCAATTGTATTCAATCCTTCATTCAAGGTTAGATCAGCTTCAACTTTTTTACTTCCTGTATTGAAATTAAACACTGTATAATTAACCCCGTTAAGTTTCATGGTAACTTGAGAAGCGTTATCAATATTGGTAGTATTTGCTTTGAATGTATAAGCCGAATTATTCACAGTTGAACCTGTTGCCGATGGTGCGGTAATGGTAACTGTTGGTGGTGTTGTTGTAACAACAACCGGACAATCACCTTCGGTATCGCCATGTGCTAAGTGAGCAGCCCATGCTGAAACAGGAATGGTAAGTTGTTGCGTATTTGTTGGATTTCCCGGAGGATGGTGACAAATATTCATTGTCGATTCGTTGTACGTAATTGTTGTCGATTTAGAATCTGTTCCATCCGAATTTGTAACGGTAATGGAAATGTTATTTAATCCTTCGTTCAGGATCAGATTTGCTTCTACTTTTTTACTGCCGCTGTTGAAACTGAAAGTTGAATATCCAACACCATTCACTGTCATGTTAACTTGCGATGCGTTATCAACGTTAGTGGTATTTGCTTTGAACGTATAAGTAGAATTTGTTACAACTGAACCTGCTGCATTTGGAGCAGTGATAGTAAGCGTTGGTGGCGTAGGAATAACCGGAGCCGTATACTTAATTGTTGTTGTTTTTGTATCAGTACCATCAGTATTTGTAACCGTAATGGTTATGTTATTCATGCCTTCATTCAGGGTCAGGTTCGCTTCAACGTGTTTACTTCCCGTATTAAAGTTGAATGCCAGATAATTTACACCATTCACCGTCATGCTTACTTGCGAAGCGTTATCAATATTATCGGTACTTGCTTTGAAAGTATAAGTAGCATCCTCTACCGATGTACCGGCAGCACCCGGAGCGGTAATGATCACTTTAGGAGGAGTAGGTACTATAACCGGACAATCGCCTTGAGTGTCACCATGCGCTAAGTGAGCCGCCCATGCTGAAATTGGAATAGTAAGTTGTTGTGTATTTGTCGGATTCCCCGGAGGGTGGTGACAAATATTCATTGTAGTTTCAGTGTATGTGATGGATGTTGATTTTGTATCCATTCCATCGTCATTTGTTACTTTAATTGTAATGTTATTCACACCTCCATTTAAGGTAAGGTCTGCTTCAACTTTTTTGCTTCCTGTATTAAAGTCAAATGACGTATATGTTACACCGTTAACGGTAATGCTTACTTGCGAAGCGTTATCAATATTTGTGGTATTTGCCTTGAACGTATACGCTGCGTTTGCAACAGTTGTTCCTGCCGAAACCGGAGCTGTTATTGTAACGGTTGGAGGCGTTGGAATAACCGGTGCAGTATACTTAATGCTTGTCGATTTTGTATCCGTTCCATCACTATTTGTAACAGTAATGGTTATGTTATTCATGCCTTCATTTAATGTAAGATCAGCCTCAATTTTTTTAGTTCCCGTATTAAAATTAAATGCTGTAAAGTTTACACCATTCACAGTCATGCTAACTTGGGTAGCATTGTCAATGTTGGTGGTGTTCGCTTTGAAAGAACATGTTGGACTTGCAACAACCGAACCTGATGAGGCAGGATCTGTAATTGTTACAGTTGGCGGAGTTGGAATAACAGGTGCAGCATATCGTATGTTCGTTGACTTGGTATCAGTACCATCGGTATTTGTAACTGTAATGGTTATATCATTCATGCCTTCGTTCAGCATAAGATTAGCCTCAACTTTTTTACTTCCCGATGTATTGAAAGTAAACGAAGTATAATTTACACCATTTACGGTCATGCTTACTTGCGAAGCGTTATCAATATGGTTGGTACTCGCTTTGAAAGCGTATGTGCTGACACTAACTATTGAGCCTGGTGCTGAAGGTGCGGTAATGATTACAGTTGGTGGTGTTGGAACAGCCGGAGCATTATATGTAATGCTTGTCGATTTCGTGTCTGTACCATCAGTATTTGTAACAGTAATGGTAATGGTATTCAAACCTTCGTTCAATTCCAGACCCGCTTCAATTTTTTTACTTGTAGTATTGAAATTAAACGCAGCGTAATTTACACCATTCACTGTCATGCTTACCTGCGAAGCGTTATCAATATTGGTAGTGGTTGCTTTGAATATATATGTTGCACTTGTTACTGTAGAACCTGAAGTTGCAGGAGCAGTAATACTCACTGTTGGTGGTGTAGGAACAACCGGTTTTGTATATGTAATTGTAAATGTCGCATTATCGGTTCCGCAAATATTGGTTGCGTTAACGGATATCACGTTTACACCTTCATTTAAACTGCATGGAATACTTAAGGTAGTTCCTGTTAATGTGAACGGAATTGTTTCAGTTCCATTTTTCACTGTCACTTGTGTGCTTGTAACATTGGTTACAGTTGCGCTAAGCGTATATGAATTTACAGCAATGTTCGCACTTGCGGGACTTGGCACTGTAATATTTGGAACGGTACACGGTATTTCATAAGTGATCGTAGTCGATTTTGTATCTGTTCCGTCAGTATTGGTAACAGTAATGTTTATATTGTTTGATCCCGGAATAAGCGTTAACGGAGCACTTACGCTATTTGTTCCCGCATTAAAAGTAAATGACGTATAGGCTACACCGTTAACTAACATGTTTACTTCAGAAGCGTTGCTAATATTATGCGTTGTCGCTTTAAATGTAAAGGCCGGATTACTGATAGTAGTTCCCGAGCTTGCAGGACTGGTAATGGTAACGCTTGGTGGATTGCTTGGTATAACTACAGGTGCTACATAAGTTATATCATATGTTTGCGTTTTAGTTCCGCAATCATTTGTTGCTTTCACAATTATTTTATTCAAGCCGGGTATCAAGGTACCGCTCATGTTGAAGTCGGTTCCCGATAAAGTGAACGGTGCTGTAACACCATTAATAGTAACTGTTATTTGTGCAGCCGTAACACCTGTGATAGTACCATTGAATGCAAAAGGAGCGCTTTCAACAGTTGTTATAACCGGTATCAATAACATTATATTTGGCATTACACACGGTTCGGTATACGTGATCTCAAAATTCTCGGTCACTGTACCGCAATCGTTTGTAGCGGTAACGGTATATACATTTGAACCGATGATCAACGTTGAAACAACTTTTAATTGTTTGGTTGCTGCAGTATAGGTAAACGGAACTGTAAGTCCGTTTAATTTAACCGTTATATTGGTTGTTACAGCAACATCTGTTACAATTCCTTTTAATGTGTAGGCGCTATTTGTAACGGTAGCTCCCGATGCACTTGTCCAGGAAATGGTTGGTTTAATACAGGCAGGAGTAATTACGGTATAATTAACAGTCTCTGTTTTACTATCTGTTCCATCAGAATTTGTACCTGTTATTTCAAACGTTGTTACAGGTGTGGTCAATAAATAATTTGCCACAAAATCATTGGTTGCAGGAACAAAAGTGAATGCGGTGCTTACAACTCCGTTAATTTTAAACGTAACGTTACTTGCCGAACTTACTTTGTAAATTTTAGCGTTCAAGGTTAAGTTTGCCGTAGGTGAATCATATGGATTCGTTCCCGGATTTGTAATGGTCACAACCGGAGGTTCGGGTAAACGTGTATACGTAACGGTTCGGTCCTGTATAGCTGTTCCGCAAGAAGTTTGCGCAATAATATTTATGGTATTAATTCCTTCAGCCAACGTAAGTGTGGCATTTAAGTTAACACCGGTTAATGTGAAAGGAACCGATACTCCATTTAATTTCACTGTTACCTGTGCGCTTGTGGCATTTGTAACAACGGCAACTAAACTTAATGAAGTATTGGTTGTAGTGCTTGTTGCGCTGTAAGGATTGGTAATAACAACTACAGCGGGATCACATGGAGGAGGAGTAGGTGAATAAACAATAATGGTTGTTTTAGAGTCGCTTCCATCGGTATTTGTTCCTGTTAATTCAAATATATTGCTTCCCGTTACCAATGTTATACTTGAAGTGAATTCATGTGTAGCCGCATTAAATGTAAAGCTGTTATTGATCACTCCGTTCATTTTAAATGTAATGCCCGAAGTTGAACTAACGTTTAGTACAGTGGCTTTTACTGTGTAAGCTGCGCTCGTAACAGTAATAGGATTTACATTTGGATTGGTATACGTAACCACAGGTGGCACCAATGGTTTTGCGTATGTAATGATATAATTTAAAATGGAGTTTCCGCAATTATTGCTTGCTGTAAGTTTAATGTTGTTTACACCCACGTTCAGGTTAAGGCTTGCGCTTACACTTCCGGTTGAAGCGTCAAAAGTGAACGGTGCACTTGTACCGTTCATTTGTAATGACAATTGCGATGCATTGGTAATATTACTTGCAATAGTAATAAAATTGAATGGTGATACTACTGTTGTAAGCGATGCCGTTGCAGGACTAACCGTACTCAATACCGGACTATAACAAGGTGTTGAATATATTAAGTTGGTTGTTTCGGTATCATTACCATAAGCGTTGGTTCCTTTTACTGAAACTACGTTGTTACCTGTTACCAGCGTTGTTGGCAATGAAAGTACGCCTGAAGCTGCATTAAAGGTAAAGCTTGTAGTTGGCGTTCCGTTAACGGTAACATTAATGTTTGCAGCACTTGCTACGTTCAACACCGTTGCAACCACTGTTTCATTTACGATGGTTGTGTTATAAGGATTTGATAAAGGATAATTGAACACTACAACAGGAGGTAATCCCGTGGTCACTTTATTGTAAATAATTGTGGTGCTTTTTGAATCCGTTCCGTAAGGATTGGTTCCTTTTATTTCCACAACGTTTGCACCCGGAATTAAATTGGCTGTAAACGTAACCGCACCGGTAGTATTGATAAATGCAAATCCTGTAACCGGACTTCCGTTTAATTTAACACTAACCTGTGAGCTTGAACTAACATTATGAACGATCGCTTTCACAACTTTGTTATCAACGGTAGTTGTATATGGATTTACAATAGGATCCGTAATCGTCACTACAGGAGGTAAATTCACCGGAACAGGTTGGTAAATGATGGTGGTGTTTTCAGCATCACTTCCAGCGGCATTGGTTCCTTTTATTTCTATCACATTAGATCCGGTGATCAAAGGTGTGGTCAAACTCAATTGTGTTGTGGTCGGGTTAAACGTGAATCCTGTATAATTAACACCGTTAACCTTTACGCTGATATTTGATGCCGAACTAACGTTTAGCACAGTTGCGTTAACAGCGGCCGAATTTGTTGTTACCGTATAAGGATTAACTCCCGGATTATAAATTGTTACGATAGGAGGTTGTATGGTAACAGGTTTTTGATAAATGATACTCAATATTTCTTTATCCTGTCCAACAGTGTTGGTAGCTTTTATTTCAATGGTGTTTGGCCCTTCGTTCAATGAAATTGAAGAAGAGAACGAACCATTTGCAGGATTAAAGAAAAATCCGCTGTTCAATACACCATTCACGCGGTAACTGATCTCACTTGATGTTGTAATGTTCAGTATAGTAGCTGAAATGGTAATGTTTTGCGAATACGTTGTATACGGATTCGTTGGAGGATTATGTACGGTTATTATCGGTGGTGGTAATGGATTAAGATTTAGTGTAGTTTGATAATTTATTACACAACTTTGATAATCGCTGCCCGCTTCATTGGTGGCTTTAATTTCAATAATATTATCACCCGGTTGTAAATTTAACGGAAGTGAAAGGAATTGCTGGGTTGCAGGAGAGTAATTAAATGAACTTACAAGAACACCGTTAACTTTAAATACGATCTGATTCGATCCTTTTATGTAATAAACATTCGCTTTAATATTTATAGTTGGATTTTGAACTACCGTTGGGCAGCTTGCCGGATTCGTAAAATGAACCACCGGCTTATTATCCATTGGAGGAGGATTCGTATTATTGTTGTTGTTATTTGTGTTATTATTGTTGTTGTTGTTATTAGTATTATTGTTGTTATTATAATTATTGTTATTATTGTTGGTGTTCGAATGAACACCGTTACCGCCACCAATGAAGAATCGGAAATATACATTTGAATAATGCCAACGGTCGTTCGTACCTTGGCCAACTACACGGTTAACTGCACCATCGATCTCATCATTCAATGCAAAGGTTACTTTATGTCCTATACCCATTGAGAACCATTTCCCAAATTGGTAGCCTAATTCAAATCCGATTGACGGCATAAAAACCGTCTTACTTCCTGAATAAGTATCATTGTCTGATTCAAAATCCAATTGACGAATATTTGACACTTCACGAGCATTATTCAGGTCGGCCAACGTATTATTGCCCGCTGAATCCAGTAATGAATAATCATAATATCCCCCAAATTCATCCTTTTGGTCCGTCTTTGACCAATGTTGCGTAAGACCTATGCCACCGTATAAATTTAAAACGATCCCTGTTCTTTCCCTTAAACGATTAAACCCCAACATCAGCTCAAGCGAATACTCATTCAACTCCATACGGTAGTTGTTGAATGTATAACCTACTGTGTCTTTATAGTAAGAGATTCCGTTTGGTGATGCAGCATTGTACGCACTATTCGAAGAAAGATCCGAATTACGCTTGGTGTCCATTCCAAAAGTATTCCCATGGAGGTACTTAAAACGCCAGGCAAAACCGAAGAACCTTGTGGGTTTTTTATAGAACCATTTCCCGAAATTGAAATCAAAGCCCATACCGGCATAAGCCTGCATGTCTGATTGCTGCCAGGTACCACCTAAACCGGCTCCAATGAACCATTTTGGGTTGGCTTCACTTTGAACTGCAACACTTGTTTGAGAATAGCTAAATCCAAGATTCAGCGCGAATAAGACCAGTAAAAATCGTTTCATAGGGTATGTTTAAAGGCCAAATTTACATTTATTGTGCCAAAACTAAGGTCCGTCCCCAAAAAAATAGCATTTAACATATCCATAACAAGTTTCAACCCTTATGATTATCTTTAAAATAATGGTTAAATTTGTCATCTTTTGAATACGTGAAGAAACTCGCACTTTATATAGCTTTCTGTGGTTTAAACCTTTGTCATTTAAATGCTCAAACCCTTGGCGATGATTGCTCAGCCGCGCTCTCGCTTTGTGGTGGAAATCAAATGCATTTCAATAATATTGGTGCTACAACCGAAATTTGTGCAGGTTGTGCCGATGGAAATTT
>JAYUZA010000357.1:0-5301 GCA_043752145.1 Flavobacteriales bacterium | reverse complement strand
GAGCTTGTATTTGAGCTTTTTAATTCATTATCCTCAATGTATTTTTTTACATAGGTCTGGGCAAATAGTTTAGGGTTCAATCGCGCCAGATTGGTATAGTAGATTACTTCCTTTTCCAGTGGGGTTATTTTATCCTCATCCGTATAGCTTCTTGCTTTCTCAATAGTTTTTGCATCCCATTTTGAGAAAGGATATTTTTCGGGTTCATCCTGAGTGAAACCGTTTTTTCCTAAGCTAAGAAGGAGTAAAAAGTATATCAGTTTTTTAAGCATCGTTTTCTCATGGTCAATTACCGTGCCTATTTGATCAATTTAAAGATTCTGTTCCATCGTACACCACCGGCAGGGTCGGAGCTAAACCAAACCAAAACACCTTTGCCTACAACATGGTCTTCGGGTACAAATCCCCAGTAACGTGAATCGAGTGAGTTTTGACGATTATCTCCCATTAGCCAGTAATAATCCTGTTTAAAGGTATAGGTTGTGACTTTTTTACCGTTTATAAAGATTTCGTTCCCTTTTACTATAAGGTCATTGTGTTCGTAAACGTCAATAATTCGCCTGTAAAGGGGTAGATTTTTCAGGTCTAAATTTATTTTAACACCGGCCTTCGGGATCCACAATGAACCAAAATTATCGTTGGTCCAATTATAAGATCGGTCGTTGGGGAAAACTGGGAAGTAGCGATTTTCTAAATATTCGAAAATACCGGCCGTATCGTTTGAGCGCTCAACATTGTTTTTACCTTGGAAAAAAGTATACATATCGTTGAGATCTTTATTTTTTATGGTGATCAACATTCGTCCTTCGTACCATTCGCGCACATCGGTTACAAGCCCGGGATTGCCGTTCTCGTCTGTTCCCATATAAGAGGTGATATCATAATCCTCTTTTAAACGTTCACGAACTACCTCAATATTTTTAAGATCGTTATTCGTAGGTGTAACAACGTAATTGTATTCCATATTTTCGGTATCACCCGATCGTTTTCCGTTAACATACAAGGTTCCGTTAACTACTTTTAATGTATCTCCTGCAATAGCGACACAACGTTTGATGTAGTGATCTTCTTTGTCAACCGGACGCGCGGCAAAGTTGCCGGTTTTAATCAATCGATTTCTGTAAAGCGATTTATAATAACTTTTTCTTTTTTCAAACTCGTTAAACAGGACAGTTGTATTTTCTTTAAACTTACCACCTTCATTTTCTTTAAACATATTAAAGGCCTGGTCGGTCACAATTTGATAATAGGTTTCGTTTTGCTTGTCCAATTGAACCGTGTCGCCTGCAGGGAAATTAAATACCACCACATCGTTACGCTGAACACTTCCCAAACCCGGTAAACGGTAGTAGGGTAGTGTAAACAAATCTAAATAACTTTTGGTCTCGATCAAAGGCATTGTATGATGAACGAACGGGAAGGCAATAGGGGTTTGTGGAATCTTTGGTCCGTAACTTATTTTGCTTACGAATAAAAAATCGCCAACCAAAAGATTTTTTTCCATGGAAGGGGTTGGAATTTTAAAGGCTTCCAAAAAAAATGTACGAATAATGCTTGCGGCAACAATTGCAAATAATAAAGCATCGCCCCATTCCTTGACAATGGTTTTATGTCCCGGCTTATCTTTTGCACCAACCATTTTGTAAAGAGCAATGGCAACATTGAAAATTCCGACCGAAACCAAGGCCAATACGATCATGTCGCTTACTTTTCTTATTTCGCGGTGTTTTTCATTTTTCCAGTCAGAAGCACCTTCGTATTTGATCTCATCCTTAAGCGCTATTTGAGCGAGTGTAACATGTGGAAGAAAAATAGAAAGTAAAGTATCGCCCGCTTTGAATAATTTAAACGCACGCGCTAGTTCAAGGTTCATGGCCATTAACATAAGCAGGTTTACACCCGGAGCCAGTAAGAACAAGATCCACCACCATGGTTTTTTGGTGACTTTGAGCATCACCATTAAATTGTACACAGGAATATATCCTTTCCATGTTTCGGTTATCCCGGCTTTCGCAAATATCTTCGGTAAAAAAACACTGTATTCAATAAAGAGTAACAGTAGTATTATCCATTCTAAACCCATCTCGTTTTAACTTTAAATTAGTTTCTAATTTTAAATATGAAATCAGAAATATGAAATCAGAGAATCGTAGAGTTTCTGATTTCTGATCTTTGATTTCTGATTTACCTTTTTTTATTTTTTAATAATCAATACCCAATACATCCCTCATGGTAAAAACGCCCTTTTTCCCCACAAGCCATTCGGCTGCAACTACGGCTCCCGTGGCAAAACCTGTACGGTTATGTGCTACGTGGCTTATGCTCATGTCGTCAATAGCACTTGTGTACGTTACAACGTGTGTTCCGGGTACGTTATCAATTCGTTCGTGTGTTATTTCCAATTCACTTAGACCTGCCTTTTTTTCATGCACCCAATTCTTTTTACCATCATAATTTTTTAAAATGGCTTCGGCAGTTGTTATAGCTGTTCCGCTTGGCGCATCCAGCTTTTGAGTATGATGTACTTCGTGAACGTTTACATTGTACTCGCTATATTTTTGCATTTGTTTTGCTATATAAGCATTGAAACTGAAAAACAAATTAACGCCTATGCTAAAATTGGTTGCGTGTAAAAGCGAACCGTTCTTTTCCTTGTTTAAGGCCGATATTCTTTCCAGATCCTTATACCATCCGGTTGATCCAACCACCACGGGAACTCCCGCCCCAAGGCATTTTTCAATATTCGTTACGCAACTATGCGGATTGGTGAATTCAATTATGGCATCGTGCTTTTTAAGATCTTCAATGGTAAAATTGGTTTTTGAATCGGCCTTTAATCCAACGGTATGTCCTTTCTCTAAAGCAATTTTTTCAATTGCTTTTCCCATTTTACCATATCCTATTAAACCAATGTGCATTTTCTTATTCGTATATTTTAATTAGAATTTTAAGCTGATATTAATTCCGGGTCTATTTAAGTTTAAGTTTAAGTTGGGCGACCATTCCAAACTCAGGTCATCGCTAATATCATACCTGAAAAAATGCGCGTCAACAACGGCATCTAAAATATTCAAAATATAGAATGCCGAGGTCACAATAATGGAAATATCGCGCCAATCGTGATAGGTATCCTGAATATCGAAAAGATTAGGGGTTGAATAAACATCATATTTAGAGTCCTCAATAAAACCACTGACACGATTTATATAGGCGGTTTTAAATTCTTTGAATTTGCCTTGATTGTACACAATAAACCCTAGTGATGTTCCTATAGCAGCGTAAACAATGGGAATTTTCCACCATTTTTTATTGTATGCCTGTCCCAAGCCAGGTAAAACCGCTGAAAATATAGCGGCTTTTTTTGGCGAATGCGCGTATTTAGGCGAAGGTTGGGTAACAGAAACAGTATCGATTTGCGCCAATGCCATTGGCGATTGAAATACGAGGAAACCTAATAGAAGGCAGTAAACTGAGTATGTGTATATTTTTTGCAAAAAGATGTTTGGCAAATTTAACGGTATTAAACCGATAAAATTTTGACAATACGGTCTAAATCATCGTCATTTTTAAAATTTATAACAATTTTTCCTCCGCCATTTTCATCCTTGTTCATGAGTACTTTTGTTCTGAATTTTATTTCAAGGTCCGATCTAAAACGCTGTTCATCAGTTGTTAAAATCGATTTTCCTGGTATAGCAGGCTTAGTTGAACCACCTCCAAGCACCTGTTTAACCAATGTTTCGGTTGCCCGTACCGATAAGTCGCCATCCACAACCGATTTGTAAACCTGGATCAATTTACGGTCATCGGTAATTGGAAGCATTGCACGTGCATGCCCCATTGATATTTTTTTCTCGCGAATTCCCAATTGAATTTCGGCAGGAAGTTTTAATAAACGTAAATAGTTGGTAACGGTACTACGATCTTTTCCTACGCGCTCTCCTAATGCATCTTGCGTTAAATTACATTCATCAATTAAACGTTTGTAACCGATGGCAACTTCAATAGCATCAAGATTTTCGCGTTGAATATTTTCAATGATGGCCATTTCCAGCATTCCCTGATCATTGGCAATACGAATATAAACCGGTACTTCTTTTAATCCTGCAATTTGTGAAGCACGGAAACGTCTTTCACCAGAGATCAATTGAAATTTATCGTTCCCAACTTTGCGCACCGTTAGAGGCTGAATAATGCCGTGCTCAATAATTGATTCGGTTAATTCCTTTAAAGCGGTTTCGTCAAAATGGGTTCTTGGCTGAAACGGATTGGCTTCAATTTTACTAACATCAATACTCGCTACCGAACCAACAGCTTCCGAGAATTTATTCTCTTCGTATTTTGAGGTAATATCAGTTTCGCTGCTCTGCAAAAGAGCGCTTAATCCACGGCCTAAAACCGCCTTTTTTTTCGTTGTACTCATCATTCTTCTACTTCTATAACTTTGTCTTTTTCGCTTATGCGGGTCAATTCATTTTTTTGTAAAACTTCGCGGGCAAAATTAAGGTAATTAATTGCGCCTTTACTGGTAACATCATGCATGATCACCGATTCGCCATGACTAGGTGCTTCGCCCAAAGTTGTGTTACGGTGTATAATGGTATCAAAAACCATATTTTGGAAATGTGTTTTCACTTCGTCAACCACTTGGTTTGCAAGACGCAGACGTGTATCGTACATGGTCAATACAATTCCTTCAATAGCTAATTCGGTATTTAAACGGGTTTGAACAATTTTAATGGTGTTTAATAATTTACCCAATCCTTCAAGTGCAAAGTATTCACATTGTACAGGTATCATTACAGAATCGGCTGCCGTTAGTGAGTTTAGCGTAATAAGACCCAATGAAGGCGAACAGTCGATAATGATAAAATCATATTTGTTTTTAAGCTTGTGAAGGGCCTTACGCATTAAAAATTCGCGGTTAGGCATATTGATAAGCTCAATTTCGGCACCAACAAGGTCAATATGAGAAGGTAACAAGTCTAACCCCGGGTTATTGGTGTTTAGAATGATATCTTCAGGATTGATTTCATTTACGAGACATTCGTAAATACTGGTTTTGATATTTTTAGGATCAAATCCTACACCTGAGGTGGCATTTGCTTGCGGATCGGCATCAACCAACAAGGTCTTAAACTCCAATACACCTAAACTAGATGCCAGGTTAATGGCCGTTGTTGTTTTTCCTACGCCCCCCTTTTGATTGGCAATTGCAATGATCTTTCCCATGTTCTTATTTACTGATTTTGTTACTTTTAAAAGGAATTGTTATGATTAGCTAAATTATGGTTTATAAAT
>JAYUZA010000356.1:0-5305 GCA_043752145.1 Flavobacteriales bacterium | reverse complement strand
CCTCCCATTTTCGGGTATAATCCCAACATTCGTTCGACTTTCCCGACCAATAATAACGAAGTACCAAAGGCATTCCGTTATCATACGTATGTATAGCCATCAATTTTCCATCCTTATCAAACCACTTATATTCCCCGTTCAATAATTTTATCTTCACCAATCCTTCACGGTTCGCGCTTTTATGTTCCATCCTCCAGCCTTTCGAAACTCCTCCCATCGACCAAAGATTTTTCCCATGTTCAAAATATGTATAACGGGCATATTTAGCTTTGGCAATAGCTGAAACAAACTCCATATTCTCATTCAACCAAACAATACATTTTCCATGCTTCTTTCCATTAGCATCCAATTGATCCAACAACTCATCCTGTCCAAACGATGATAGCGCACAAAGAATTATGATAAGAGAAAATACTGTTTTCATTCAAAAATTTTATATAAATGCAGACGATTTTATTTAAGTCCAAGATACTTCCTCAACTCCTCACTATCTGTTACCTTCTCGGTTATATCGGCCATTGTAAATTCATACTGACCCGATTTATCGAGATTCATTTTCTTGTAATCTTCCTCATTCAACACATATACTTTATTGTCCTGTGTAAATAAAAGCAAAACGTTACGACCCGATTTACTACAGGTGAATGCTTGCGGATCGAAACTAAATGCTCCATTAAATTTAAGATCTATCATTGACAATACGTGCGGGTTTTCTATTTCCTTTCCGTTTACATCTTTATACGTTCCCCTAATCGCCAACCTATCGGGAACCTGCATTATTTGATCGCAATTATACACACCAAAGGTCGAACATTGTAACCCTTTTACAAGGTTAGGATACGTATGTCCCGCATCGGCAACGTAACTATTGACCATTGTTCCGTCAACACGGTTACCATTGTCGTTTAATACTGTTCCTTTTTTTCTTCTATTTCTAAAATGTTTACTCCTTAATTCGGCTTTATTTACAGCGAAGTCAACAGTGCATTGGGTTGAATCCACAATTTTATAACTTCCGCCAACCTTTGTGGCTTTCACTACTTTTTCGTACTGACGGAATGCTAATTGTGCCTCAATATTCACAATTTTTCCTTTTGAAATATTGATATCCTTGATGCGTAATTTTTTATACCCCGGTTGCGAAATAACCACATCATGTCTTCCCGGCTTAACGATCAATACCTGGTATCCCGAATCGTTTTTTGGCTTATACAAACTGGCGCCTTTTTCACTGTCTTTTAACCCCGGTTCCTTTAGCAATTCACCACTATAGTTCTTAACCCGAATAAATATTTGTCCTTCTTCCCGCTTTAGATCAGGAACATCATAATGCTCCTCAATTGTGTTCTTTTCAATCCTTCTGAATTTAATAGGTTCAAGTTTTCGCCATATACGCGTTTCATCGTTCATGGCAAAAAAGTAACAGCTGTCAACTTTATTGGTCACATTGTAATCGACCTTAAATGAATTTCCCGGTTTTACATTTACCACTTCACCATTTTGGTAGGCCCGTACTTCAAACATACCGGCCGAATTAAAATTATACGTCTCATTATTTTCTACATAATTCATAGGAATTTGCGAATACGCTGTTTGAGCCGAATTGCGGTACTCGCGGTAACGAATTTCAACTTTTCCATTCACCGTATTTCCATTCTCATCAACCAAAGAGTTTGGCGCAAAATGTAAAGTCGATTTTGAATCCACTGTCACCACATCACCACCAAGGCTTGCATCTATAACCGATGTGTTAAACGGTACAATAAAATTCTTACAAGGCGTTTCATTTTTAGGAATCTCATTTTTCTTAGGATCAATATTAGGTTCAACCGGTGGCGGGTCTTTTTTTGGATCCACGTTCGGCACAATTACTTTACGCCTGTTGTTTACCGTGACATTATTTTTTTCTTCCGACTTATTATCCGTTTTGTTTAGCGCAACAAGTGGTTGGGTACTTACTACCGGCTGTGTTGGAACTGAATTTACATTATACGCATCTTCAACTTCGCCCGCAGATTGGTCAACAACAGCTAATTTCTCGTTATTCTCATCATTACTTAAATAGTAAATAGATGCCGATGTTGTTCCTACCAATAAAAATCCGATAAATACATTTAACCAAACGCCTTTAAAACTCCAGACTTTTTTGGCGACAAATGCAGAATGAAAATCAATGATCTCGTTGCGGAAAGCGTTTACTTTAATGCGCTCCGACAATTGTTTTTGTAATTCGGTATTGGCACGCAGGCTCTCATCGGTCTTCAACATTTCTTCGAACAAACTTTCTTCATTGGACGAAAGTTTACCCTCAAGGTACCGCTCTATATATTCAATTTGATTTAATTCGCTTCTCATGATTTCTCGTTTTCAATTGTTATACTCATTTCATTGGCCATGGTTCTGGCACGTTCCAGGCATTTATACTTCTGCGTTTTGGCGGTATCAACATTGCGGTAACCTAACTTGGTGGCAATTTCATCCATTGATAGTTTACCGTAATAGAAAAGCCGGAGGATCTCCGAACATTTCTCACCCAGCGAAGCTAAAATTTTATCGAGCCATGCCCATTGTACCTCTTCGTTGTGTACATGGTTTATGTCCTCGGCAGGTACGTCATGAACCGTGAATGTTACTTCGCGGTTTTTCTTTTTCAGCAAATCCTTCCACATGTACTTACTAACGCTAAACAAATAGGTGTTTAACGAAGCACTTAGTTTAAAATCTTTTTGCTGAACCTTCCTGTAAAGAACAATTAGGCTTTCCTGAAACACATCGCGCGCATCATCGTCATTCCCCCCATGTGTTTTAATGAAATGCCTTATGGCCGGATAAGCTTTGTACAACTCCTCAAGCACCTTTGAAGGCTGGCCCGAGCGAAGTTGTTCTATGATCAATCCGTCATTCATTACTACTGTTTTGGGGTTTATGGTGTAACCGATTAAAAGTAACCCTAAGATACTGAAATAAACGCAAAATATGTGGTTTTGATACGTTTAGGAAGTTAAAAATTTGAAATTTGAGGTCTAAAGCGAGGTCTCAGATTCGTAGTCAAACATTTGCGGCTTGTCGTTTTTTGAAGTTTACTATTGGCATGGGGTGTGGGGAGATTCCACGCCTACGCGAGAATGAAGGCGGGTGTGGGTGTGGGTTGAAACTAACTCACGGACAACTAATTTCCTTTATTCAACGAGGCTTTTTTAATTAGGAATCGTAGTACAAAAAACAAAGGCAGACCCGAAATAAAAAGTATGGCCCCGTATTTTGCGGCCTCGGGATTCGCTATTAGAACACTTACGTTTACTGCTCCGTATATCAGTATATAAATTGCAGGGAGAAAAGGATATCCTTTCATTTTAAAAATTTCTTTTGGTTCTCTTTCTTTTTTTGCACGATGACGTAATACAAAAATGGCAGCTGCGGCAGTGATCAAACTAATGCTGTCGAAAAACATGACATAGGGTAAAATGCTTTTAAACGAATCCATGAAAAATAAGGTGAGCAAAATAAAAGCGCAAAACAAGGTAAGTGCCCATTCCTGTACCTGGGTTTTTTTATTTACCCGCGCTAAAATTCCGGGCATCACCTTATCCTCGGCCATGGCAAAATACACCCGGGGATTACTCATGATGGAAACATTGACATAAGCCAATACCGAAAAAAACATTAATACCGAGACCATGTCGGCAGCTATATTACCAAACATTAAACCGGTAATATCGGCTGCAACGGTCTTTGTGCCTTGCAATGCTTCATATCCCAAAACCTGGTAGTACGAATAATTCACCAGCAAGTAAATAATGAGCACAATGGTCATTCCGAAAAATACGGCTCTTGGTAAATTCTTATTGGCATTTTGAATATCGCCACCAAAATTCATCGTTTGCTGATAACCTCCGTAAGTAAAAAACACGGGGACAAAACATAAGAGAAAGGCCTGGAACATTTGTATGCCGGTCATTGTACTTTCCTGCAATTCTTTTTCAGCGTGTTCGCCCCGCACAAAAAATACAGCGCTAATGAGAATCAAAAGCAGCGAAAGTTTTATGACCATCAACACATTTAAAACTTTGGAACTGGTTTTTATTCCTGTAAGATTTACTATGAATAAAGCGGCAATAGAAGAAATAGTGATGATCTTAACAGCGATATCGTGATCCATGTTTCCCAATAAAATTGGCGCAATGTACTCGGCACCCATGAGTGCCACCGCTGCAGTTGATGCCGCATTGCTAATGACCGTTATCCAGTTCACCATAAAAGCAAATGCGGGATGATAGCAATGAGAGAATATTTTATAAAATCCGCCTGCTGCCGGATAGCGCGAACCTATTTCGGCAAAAGTAAGTCCTCCAATAAAACTTACAACGGCACCCATGATCCATGCAAGAAAAAAGATAAGTGGAATTTCGGCTTTAACAGCTACTTCGGGTGGAGTTCCAAAAATGCCCATACCAATAACCAGGCCCAGTACGATAAACGTAAGATCGAGAGTCCGGAGTTGGGGTTTTATTTTGGTTTCCAAGCAAGCGAATATAAGAAGAAAAAGTTTGTGGTTTGTGGTTGTTTAGGGTTTAGATAGTTTTCGAGTTACTTTTGCCTGACTCAAAATGTCATACCACATTTTCTTTTGCATTCTTGATCTGAATTGATGATTTTGATCTACAAAGAAAACAAACTTTGCATCAGTTGGGTATTCAGTTTTTAAGTCCTGAATAAGATTCCTACCATACACTTTCCCATTGCGGTCAAAAATATAAACAGTCCCATCGCCACCGCAACATGTATAAACTCTAAAGGAGCTATCGAGGATAATCTTTTTTAAAAGAACGAATGAATTTGGGTCTCTTATCGTTAAAACAGAGTCCTCTTTTCTTGTTCCGGTTTTTTTCTCAGCTTGAGAAAAAATGACTACTACTTTATCAGACTTATACGTTGATGACCCCAGCATGCATCCGCCAAAAGTATGTATTGCTATTTCTTCCCAATCTTCTTTTGTCGATAAAATTGCCCTATGACTTAAATACACAGAATCTTGTTTTATAAGACCATTATAATAATCAATAAAATAGTCGTAATTAAAACTACTGAAAGCAGGTCCTACAATGACGTGTCCAAATGAATGACAACCTGCGCAGTTTTCTTTAAATAGCTTTTCTCCTTTGGATTCTTCAAACTTTTCTAAAGAATCGACCTTTCTAACAATCGTTTTTGTCTTAAGATCTTGTTTATTTTGACAAGAATAAATGGTTGTAAAAATAAATAATATAACAAATACAGATTTTTTCATTTGTCTTTATCTGGCATT
>JAYUZA010000355.1:0-12943 GCA_043752145.1 Flavobacteriales bacterium | reverse complement strand
TTTGCGCACCTGTTCATCGGCTGCAAGCTCTTCGGCAGTTCCCGATTTAAGTATTTTTCCTTCGAAAAGCAGATACGCCCTATCCGTTATACTCAATGTTTCCTGAACATTGTGATCGGTAATTAAAACACCAATGTTACGCAATTTTAATTTTTCAACGATCACCTGAATATCTTCAACGGCAATGGGATCAACTCCTGCAAATGGTTCATCCAATAAAATAAATTTTGGGTCGGTAGCCAATGCACGGGCAATTTCGGTCCTTCTTTTTTCTCCGCCTGATAATTTTATCCCTAAATTTTTTCGAACATGTGTCAGCCTGAATTCCTGCAATAGACTTTCCAATTTTTCTTCCTGCTCAACTTTATTCAGGGTTGTCATTTCCAAAACAGCCTTGATATTATCTTCAACGCTGAGTTTTCGAAACACCGAAACTTCCTGTGGTAAATAGCCCAATCCCATTTTTGCACGTTTGTATACCGGCACGTGGGTGATTTCAACATCGTCCAAAAAAACTTTTCCTTCATCGGGACGAATAAGACCAACGATCATGTAAAATGAAGTTGTTTTACCGGCACCGTTAGGCCCAAGCAATCCAACAATTTCGCCTTGCTTTACTTCAACCGAAACACCGTTCACAACCGTGCGGTTTTTGTAAGTCTTAAATATATTATCTGTTCTTAGGATCATATTGTTTTTAATGTATCATAATTTATCATAAAGATCAGTGTCATCCCTTGCTTCCGCTGAAGCTTCAGCGAAGGCGAAGAGCGTTCCAATTCTTAGAATTCAATATCAATTCTTGCCCTGAATCCCCATTTAACGATATCCGGATGATTTAAGTATGTCAACCGCTGAACAAAATCAACACGCAATACTTTAAATATATTTTCAATTCCCACACTCATTTCCATATAGGGCACATTGAGGTTATGCATGGTATTAGGCAAAAGCATTTCGTTTCGGTTCTTGTCGCTAAGTGAACCGTAAACAGCTTTAAAATTAGCTACCTCACGCCATTTTAATTTACGCAACAAAGGAAAATGGTTGAGAAAAAATCCCTGAAAATGATGCGTGGCATCAAGACCAACATATTGATCACTCACAAACTCGTATAAATTCATGAGGTTGAATGAATTTTTGTCGTAATAGTAGGTATTGTTCCCACGGTGAAGTTCAAGAATGGCATAGGGAATTGTTCCGAAATATTTACCACCTTCCAAACGATATTTAAAATACCCCAATGCGCCAACATTAAACCAGTGACCTATACTTGCTGCAACTTTATGATAACTATAATCGCTGTTTAAAACACCTTTTAAACCTGCAGTATATTGCATGTCAATTACCGGGTATGTTGTTCCTGCGCTTGTGCGATCAAATTCACCGGCAATGTATTTTTCATCGTATGCAAAACGTAAATAATACGTAACCTCGGCAACTTTTATATTGGTTGGATTTAATGTATCGCCATCAAGCCCCAGTTTTTCATATTTGTAAACACCAACGGGTGTAATGGTACGGTGCCGTATATGCAACTGATTATTCAATCCCTGGAAATATTCGTATTCATAATATAATTTGTATTCATCAATAAATGTCATTTTATCGGGTGGCGTACGCCTGAAAACAGAAGCCAAAATATTATCCTGACGAAAAGTGTTGGAGCTCATGCCAAGCATTTCAACATCGTGCTTGTAATTAAGGGCTAATTGCTGTCGTGGTTTTTTTGAAAGCATGGTCCTGAAACCAAGGCCGTATTTAAATTGTTCATCATTTAAACCGTAAGCTGTATATCCATTAAACTCCATTCGCTTACTAAAATTATTACTCGTGCGTCCTCCAACTCGGAAACGTCCACCTTCATACGGATTAAAACTATACGTAGTGAAATACGGGCCGTATTCAAATTTACCAATGACTTTGTATCCGCTGGCTATCATTGCCACCAATTGATTGAATGTACGAACCTGCGGAACTTTTAAAATAGTATCCATGGTGGTATAGATCAAAAGTTCCTGTTCGCTCAATGTATCATGTCTTCGTGTGTCCCAAAATTCTTTTGATCTCTCCAAAGCATCATCGGCAATAATAACATTTTGCGCACCCGCGTAAAAGCCGTCATCTTTTGGCGCATTTATCACAAAGTCTTTGTAGGTCGTAGTTTTTCTTCCGTAACAACCCATTTGTTTGTCAAAAACATTGAAATCGACAAGCAAATAATCGCGGGTAACCATCCAAATTTCACTTTTTATTTGCGTAAATTCCTGTTTGAAAGCAAATGTTTTAATAAAATTAACGTTTGCATCGCCCACTAAGTCACATTCAATTTTACGCAATGCATACGTTGTATCGTTCACCCAAAAATGACCAATAAAGGTTGGTTCTGCTTGTCTTTTTGGTTTAAATTTTATTTTATAACACCAGGTATTGCCTATCCACGCACTGTCTGATAAACGGTAATCATATGAAATTAATCCCCTATCGGAAATAGGACTTACGAAGTTTCGCCCGAAAACATTCACATAATTTTCGTATACGTTTATGCTTTGGTACATATCGCCCAAAAACTGTGAAACGCTGGCATTTTCAATTCCACTTACCTGCGATGCCTGAATATATTCACGGTGCGCTTTTGGATTTTTCCTGAAAAAGTAATCGGAAAGGGTTTCGGTTATAAATAAAGGTAAATACGCTTTTTCACTTGTGGTGGAATCAACGTTCTCAAAAATGAACTGTATGGGTTTAAATACTTTTCGATTCTTAAATTCCTCGGATAGATTATTAATATCAAACTCCACCTTATTGTAAACCTCATATTGGTACGACTGTAATTTTTCTTTGTTATTCACATCTTTGTAACGCAATATTTTTTTAAATATGGCAATTGCAGGATCAACATCCGGTGGTTTGATGGTTACCTCGGGTAAACTGTCATCTCCTGCGGGATACATCAAAATATCAATTATCTGTTCCTTATCTTTTTTTACGTGAACCCTTGCGCGTTTGTAACCGAAATAAATTGCTTCAAGTGAATCGGTGGCGTAATATGTATCGAATTTATAATTTCCGTCAATGTCCGATTGCGTGGCAATTTTTGTGTCCACAAATCGTATCATCACAAAAGGCAACAACTCTTTTGTTTCGGCATCCATTATTTTCCCAGTTACGCGTGTGGTTTGAGCATACGCTGTTATACCCGAAAAAAGAACGGAAATAAATAAAATTAATTTATGAAAGGGAGATCTCAATTTCAGCTTACTTGTTGTTCAAGTTCTTCCCAGTATTCATATCCTCTGCGTGAATGTGGGATAACAATAGATCCGCCTACCATCAAGGCGATCTGAAAAATTTCCATGATCTGTTCGCGTGTAATTCCTGCTTCGTGACATTTACCCAAATGGTATTTAATGCAATCATCGCAACGCAAAACCATGAAGACTACCAAACCAAGCATTTCTTTGGTGCTTACATTCAGTGCACCGTCCTGATACGTTTGTGTATCTAAATTAAAAAAGCGTTTTATCACCAAATTGTCGTTCGACAACATGCGCTCATTCATTTTTTCGCGGTAATCATTAAATTCTTTTATTGCCGACATAGTCTTTAATCCTTAAACTTTGAATTTCAAATCTCAAATTTTCTTATCTGAATAATTGCAAATAACCCTTTTCATCAAACAGGGTTCCATCATTTCCTTCGGCTTTTACCAAATAATAATAAGCGCCCTCACTTACTTTTACTCCCGCCAACACACTATACCCATCCCACCAACCGTTAACCCCACTCCAATTGCCAACCATTTCGCCCCAACGGTTAAAGATCTGAACATCCAGTGTCTTGATCCCGAAACATTGAATCGTGAAAACATCGTTCTCCAGATCTGCGTTAGGGGTAAATACGTTAGGTATTATAATAGCCGATGGTCCTGTTACAATGATGGTATCTACAATTGTGTCGGTACAAACACCGTTAAAGGTTATAAGGGTTACAAAAAAAGTGCCTGGTTCTTGGTAGGTATACACACCATTTGTTCCGTCATAGCCTGAAGCAAATTCACCAAAATCCCAATGGGAGAATTGAGCACCTACACTGCTATTGGTAAAATTTACGGTTAAAGGATAGGCTCCTGTTGTTACACTCGGAATAAATGCAGCGGCAATGTTACAACCCGGACAAATAACAGCATCAAAACTGCAATCCGAACCTAAAGTCCCGTCCACAACAATTAAATAATTTGTACCGGCCATGGCATTAAAAACAGTTGTTGCGTTGGCGGTATTTGCATCACAATTAACCGCAGTTAAACTTCCGCAGGTACCTGTGAAAACACCTGTTTCAAGTGTGGAACTTCCTGTACAAATAAAATTTGAGAGAGAGAATGTATAGGGACCGGTGGTTGAAGCAGTAAAAGTAAACCAAACCGAATTGTCAATGAAACCCGCGCAAATTTCAACAGGAATGTATGAATCATCAGCACCGGTCGTGGCCCCCGTATTTGTTCCGTTAAACGTAACGCACTCGGTCAGTACTGTTGCCGTTGCACAATTATCGGACTGAGCTCTGGTAATAAAACCCGCACAGATCAAACCAAGTGAGAAAATAAGTTGTTTACTAATCAAGGCAATACAATTCTTAATAACTACAAATTTACCTTTTCATAGCTAACAAACAACCCTGGGGGGTGGGCAAAATCGCATTTTATCAACATAACTTAACGTTTTTTATGTGTATTATCTTAAATATTAAGGCTTTGTGCTATGCGGGATTTTCTTACTTTCAGCCTGATGTCGAATAAAAACAAGTTTAAGAACAACCCCGATAAGGCTGTATTCGTGCTTTCGCAGCTGATTATCGATTTTCTCTCTGAAAACGGGGGTCGCCAATACAACCATAAGCAAATTTCGGCCGCCATTGGGGTAAGTAATAACAACGATAAAAACCTTGTTTTGCAGGCGCTTTATACCTTGGTGGATACGGGTAAGATCAAGGAAGCCAGTCGGGGGAAATTTTTCCTCGAAACCAATATACCCGAAATTGAGGGTCGGATCCAGGTCACACTTAAGGGTTTTGCTTTTGTTATTACCGATCAGATCAAAGAAGATATTTTTATTGAGCGGGGAAACACCAAAAATGCCATGGATGGCGATACCGTTCGTGTGAAATTAAAAAATAAAAAAAATAGCGGAAAACCAGAGGGCGTTGTAAGTGAAATTGTAAAACGCGCACACGAAACACTGGTTGGAATCATCGATATAAATAAAAAATTCGCTTTTGTTCGTCCCTCAAGTCAGCGTATTCACATTGACGTTTATATTCCGCTTGAACATTTGAATAATGCGAAACAAGGCGATAAAGTATTGGTAAAATTAAGCGACTGGCCCGAGGGAGCGCAAAGTCCGTTCGGTAAAGTGGTTGAAGTATTTGGAAAACCGGGAACGCATAAGGCCGAGATGCACGCCATCATGGCTGAATTTAATTTACCGATAAAATTCACGAAGGAAGTTGAGGATTTTGCCAATAATTTAAGTGATAATATTACCCCTGCCGAAATTGCCAAACGAAGGGATTTCAGGGAAACGTTAACATTTACCATAGACCCATACGATGCAAAAGATTTTGATGATGCGCTATCGGTAAAATTTTTGCGGGACGATAAAGAACATGGAAAAATTTGGGAAGTGGGTGTACACATTGCCGATGTTTCGTATTACGTTTCGCCCAATAATATTTTAGACCGCGAAGCTTATGACAGGGCAACATCGGTTTATTTGGTTGATAGGGTAGTGCCTATGCTTCCCGAAATATTGAGCAATCAAATTTGTTCATTGAGGCCTAATGAAGATAAATTTACGTATTCAGTTGTTTTTGAAATAAACGAAGACGCACATATTTTGGATCAATGGTTTGGCCGCACAGTAATTCATAGCGTGCGCAGATTTACCTATGAAGAAGCACAGGAAATAATTGAAACAGGTAAGGGCGATCATTCAACTGAAATCTTACTGTTGGATAAAATGGCAAAAATTATGCGGGGATGGCGCTTAAAGAACGGAGCCCTTGAATTGCATAGCCAGGAAGTAAAATTCAAATTGGATGAAGAAGGAAAACCTTTGGGTGTTTTCATGAAAGTGCAAAAGGATTCCAATAAACTTATTGAAGAATTTATGTTGCTGGCCAATAAAGCGGTGGCAAGTTTAATGGGAAAACCCGATGGACAAAAGCAAATCGTTCCGCTTTTGTATCGCATACATGATCTTCCTTCAGAGGAAAAAATTGGTGACCTGATGACTTTTGTAAAAAGTTTCGGCTATAAATTGCCAACAGGAAATATGAAATCGCTCAACAAAGCGTTAAATACGTTGTTTACCGAAATTACCGATAAACATACCAGCGAAGTAATTCAAACATTTGCCATTCGTTGCATGGCTAAAGCGGTTTACTCACCCGACAATATCGGTCATTTTGGATTGGCGTTTGACTACTACGCACATTTTACATCGCCCATAAGGCGTTATCCCGATCTTATTGTTCACCGAATATTAACCGATTACCTGAGTAAAAAGGAACCCACGAAAATTGGGAAACTGGAATTATCGGGAAAACATTGCAGTGCGCAGGAGAAAAAAGCAGCCGATGCAGAACGTGCATCCATCAAATACAAACAGGTTGAATTCATGTCGGCTCATCTTGGCGAATATTTCATGGGAATTATTTCGGGGCTTACCGAATGGGGAATGTATGTTGAGCTGGATGAAAATAAATGTGAGGGCATGGTTAGTTTGAAGGGAATAAGTGAGGATAATTATGTGTTTGACGAACGAACCTATACCGTAAGAGGATCGCGCAAAGGAAAAGTGTTCAGGCTGGGCGATCCAATAAAAGTTCAGGTAGTGCGCACCGACCTTGAAATGAAGCAAATTGATTTTGAGTTGGTGACGGATGAGTTTTAACGGTATGTACAATTAAACATTGAGAACTCGATTAAAAAGGTTAATTTAACTATACGTATGCGTGTCCTTATCGTTTTGTTATTTTCATTAGCAACAATTGTCGTAAAGGCACATACTTCATCATTTTTTATTTCAGGAGATACGATTAGGATCATTGACACCAATACTCAAATTGTAAATAAAAACAGCCATTACGTTTTAAAAATAAAGGATTTATTTCCCGATCTTTTTTTTTACAATTCAGCAGGAACCAAAGTTTATTCCGATTCAATATTTAACAAAGGAAGATCTGTGATTTTTGCGGTCGGTAGTTATACATGTCCTTTATTCAGAAATTCACTTAAGCAATTGAATAAATATTTGGATTCTCAAAAAACGCAGTCAGATATTTATTTTGTTTATGTACAAGAGGCGCATCCGATTAAAGGTTCTCCTTATGGGGAAGCCCATGATAATATCGAACTAAACAAACGTGAAAATATAAGTATACATCAACAAAAAAATATTGAAGATCGTATTTCCTTCGCGGCAAAAACAATGAACGATTTTAAGGTGAATGCTGATCTTTTGATTGATAATGAAAATAATGATTTTTTCCATAAAGTATTTTCAGGACCCACCGGCACATTATTTTTTTCGTCTTCAGGAGTATTAATTGGTGTCAAGGAAATTCGGGGCGCGCCTATCAAGTGAAAACATTTGCGGTTATCCAAACAAGCAAACGAAAGGTCTGCAAGAATGGCGAGGTAGTACGTACCGGCTTTGAAATGGTTTTCCTGCTTAACCCCCCTGTCCTTACAAAATAGCTTTCCTTTCATGCTTGAGTAATCAACATTGAGGTCGATTCATCTGCTAATCAAGTCTTTTACGTCACTGCTTATCAACACAGGCCTTTACAGATTGTGTAAAACTACCATTTGCACAGCCCCTTTGTAAAGTTATATTTGTCAGTTCAACAAAGTGACCAAACGCAGAATTAAAAAGAAAATCTGACTTATATGAAATTTATCGCATCAAGCACCGACCTTTTAAAAAATCTTCAAGCCATTAGTGGCGTATTGAGCACAAACAATACTTTACCGATCTTAGATAATTTTTTATTCGAGATAAAAAGTAAGGAACTTGTTTTATCGGCCAGTGATCTTGAAACTACCATGATCACGCACATGGCTGTTGAGTCAAAAGAGAACGGAAGCATTTGTATTCCTGCACGTATTTTACTGGACACACTTAAAACGTTCCCGAATTTACCCTTAACGTTTACCATTGATGAAAAGTCGTTTGGTATTGAAATTTCAAGTGATTTTGGAAAATATAAGTTAACCGGATATAATGCGGTGGAGTTTCCACGTATTCCGCAAATTGAAGGCGCATCTAACGTGGCCATCACTGCTGATATACTTTCGCGCGCATTGAACAAAACTATTTTTGCGACAGGTACCGATGAGCTTCGCCCCGTTATGAGTGGTGTTTATTGCCAGTTGACCGATGCCGATGTTACTTTTGCAGCGACTGATGCGCACAAGTTGGTTCGTTACAAAAGAACCGATTGCAAGTCGGAGAGAGCGGCCTCATTTATTTTACCAAAAAAAGCGATCAACTTATTGCGTAGCCAATTGGCAACCACCAGCGCGGTAGTAACAGTTGAGTATAATAACACTAATGCATTGTTCAGTTATGATGATACACAATTGGTTTGTCGTTTAATTGATGGAAAATATCCGAATTACGAAGCGGTTATTCCGAAACAAAATCCGAATAAAATGGTAATTGAACGCACGGCTATTTTAGGCTCATTAAAGCGTGTTTCTATTTTCTCGAATAAAACAACCCACCAGGTACGTTTAAAAATTGCCGGAAGTGAATTAACCATTTCGGCCGAAGATCTTGATTTTGCCAATGCCGCAAGCGAACGTTTGACATGCAGCTATGAAGGCGAAGACATGGAGATTGGCTTTAACTCACGTTTCATTATTGAGATGTTGAACAATTTGGAAAGCAAGGAAATTATGATCGAAATGAGCGCGCCTAACCGTGCAGGAATTTTGAGCCCGACCGAATACGATAACGCTAATGAAAACATACTGATGTTGGTAATGCCTGTTATGCTTAATTCATAATTAGCTGATTAGTCAAAATTTTGACTGTTATCATCTTTTTGAAACCTAAATAATACTAATTCGTACTAAATTTAAACTAATTTAATTTTGAAGCAATGAAAAAAATAATATTTCTTATGAGCTGTTTACTCACCATTGGTAGTGTAAACGCACAAATTTCAGCAACGTTTTCTGCTAAGTCGGGCGATGCCGAATTGGATGTTTCGTTATCAAATATAAATACACAAGCCAAATTGGATCTGACTGTGTTTAAAAAAGACATGACTGTGAGTTTTGGAATTACAAATGCGAAACTTGATAATTTATTAATTAGCATGCACCCTGCTGATATTTTTCTAAGTTTACAAATTGGTAAACTTGTTGCAAAGCCGGTTGATGTGGTTGTTGCCAGTTACCAAAAGAACAAATCAAAAGGTTGGGGTGTAATTGCCAAGGAAATGGGAATTAAACCCGGTTCAAAGGAGTTTCACGCGTTGAAAGGAAAAGCAAAAGAAAAGGGTAATAAAAAGGATAAAGGAGACGGAAGTAAAGTAAAAAGTGTAAAAGGAAAAGGTAAGAAGTAATTAATTTAAACAGTTGATATATTAAAAAGCCGGCTCAATGAGTCGGCTTTTATTTTTTTCTGTATTTTAAAACATTTATTCTCCCATTATCATAGGTAATTGAATCATTCGCGATGCGCTCAAAGTTTTGAAGTGTAAACAATGAATCCAAACCTTTTTTAGTGAAATATTTTTTTTCACAGCGGGGATCAATTGCACCCGAGCTTACCGGATCAGCTTCCGAAACAATTAAGATCCCGCCTTTTTTTAAAATGCGGTTTAATTCACTTGTCATTTTTGGGATATTTGAGAACTCATGTACCGTTTTACGACATAAAACAGTTTTATATTTATTAGAAGTAAGTGGAATAGTATCTTCCCGACCTTTAATAAAACTATAATGTGTTTTTATAGCGGGGGTGAATTTATTGTTTTTCAGATTGTTTTTCAGATAATTTTTCAGATTGATCTTCCCGATCTTTTCAAGGTCTTCAAGTACAATAAAAAGCTTGGGATAGGTGTGAAAAATTATTTTGTCAAATTTTGCATCGCCACAACCAATGTCAACCAGCGTATCGGTAGTTTCCAGCTTATATAATAAAGCCTCGTTAACACTTATATCGGTTGCTGCTTTTTGATACGGACTATAATTATACATATCGCAAGAGGCAAAAAAGCAAGTAACTAGTAAACAGCTAATAAACTTTTGTTTCAATTCAAATCCCCCTATTAACTTTTTCCTATTAACAAATAACTTCCCTACTTAATAACCGGCACAAATGTATCTTCACTTGAATTAGCCATTTCATATTGGAAATTCTCGGGATACGGTGGCTCTAACAATGCACCGCGTAAAATATACGGATACGCTTCAGAATACGTTTTTATTTCACCGGCCGTAACCCTGCGATACACCATATGGCGGTGTAATTTTTCGGGTGTGTCAACACCTGCTGCAGCCATCAATTCAACCGCGCTTTTTACCGTTTCGTTATGAAAATTCATGATGCGTACTTTTTTATCATCAACATCCAAACCACGCATTAAATTTTTATCCTGTGTAGCAACACCTGTAGGACATTTATTGGTATTACACTCCAAAGCCTGAATACAACCTAATGCAAGCATCATGGCACGCGCGCTGTTACACATATCGGCACCTAACGACATTAGTTTTACCAAATCAAATCCTGTGGCGACTTTGCCCGATGCAATTATTTTAATGTGACGTTTTAACGCGAAACCGTTTAACGAGTCGTATACAAAAGCTAACGCTTCCCTTAGTGGCATTCCAACCGAATTCGAAAATTCCAATGGTGCAGCACCGGTTCCGCCTTCGCCACCATCAACAGTTATAAAATCGGGCATAATGCCTGTTTTAACCATGGCTTTACAAATGGCAATGAACTGACCTTTATTTCCGATGCATAATTTAAAACCTATGGGTTTTCCTCCCGAAAGGTCACGTAATTTTTTTACAAAATATAAAAGTTCGTTAGGAGTTGTGAACGCACTGTGAAAAGGTGGTGATAAAACATCTTTTCCCATAGGTACGTTACGAATTTTGGCAATTTCTTGGGTAACTTTTTTAGCGGGTAAAATTCCGCCATGACCCGGTTTTGCGCCTTGCGATAATTTTATTTCGATCATTTTTACCTGTGGTGCGGTAACTTTTTCGGCAAACAGATCGGGATTAAATGTACCATCCATATTACGGCAACCAAAATATCCGGTACCAATTTGCCAAATAAGATCGCCACCCGGTTTTAAGTGGTAAGGACTTAACCCACCTTCACCGGTATTGTGCGCAAATTTGCCCAATTGTGCGCCACCATTCAAAGCCATAATTGCATTTTGACTCAATGAGCCATAACTCATGGCCGAAATATTATAAATACTTGCACTGTATGGTTGTTTACAATCAGGACCACCCACTGTTACGCGCGGATCCTGATTTAATTTATGTCCGTCAAGCGGCACAATTGAATGGTTCATCCACTCATAACCCACTTCGTAAACATTTAATTGTGTTCCAAAAGGAGTGGTATCGTTTACTTTTTTTGCACGTTGATAAACAACATTTCTGTTTAACCGGTTATAAGGAGTACCATCCGTGTCCGACTCAATAAAATATTGATAAATTTTAGGACGCAACCACTCGGCCCAATAACGCATACGGCCTATAACAGGAAAATTTCGTTTAATGGTGTGGCTGGTTTGGATAAGATCCAACATGCCCACCAAGATAATGGGGCCAATAAGTACAAGGCTCCATAAGGCATGAATCCAGTAATATGACCAAACGCCAACACCGGCAAGAATAAGAATGGAAAGGAGTATAAAATTTGTTCTCATAAGGGGATTGATTGATTTTCAAATATAGCATAATATTCTTTTATGCGGCATTGGCTATCAACATTCAGTAAAAAGGGTTACTTTTAGAAGCTAAAGCGATTGAAGTTGCAAGGTGTCACGCACTTACAACGGTCTTTGTCACGGCATGTTTTGGAAGGATTTTTGCATAAGGAATACAGATGAAACTCATTCACATATTATTTTTATTGACCCTCTTGAAGGCTAACACGGCTATGAGTGCCGTTTCAGTTGATGATTCTATTAAGATCATCAATTCAAAAAACATTAATATGGACTCTGAGGAGTTCTTCAAATTAAAAGAAGGGGATGCGTTTCCGAATATCGTTTTGTATGATACTTGCAGACAAATTGTACCACTTGATTCGATCTTTAAAGACTCGAAAGGAGTTATTTTCGTGACCGGTAGTTATACATGCCCTAATTTCAGAAGTAATGTAAAACCATTAAATCAAATGGTAAGCAATCAGATCAACACGTATAGAGTTTATTTTGTTTACATACTTGAGGCGCACCCGCTCAGCGATTCTCCCTATGGTAAATTAAACAACAATACAAATCCGCAGGGCAGAGCAGGAATTTCCATCGAACAGGAAAAATGGTTAGAAGAGCGCGTGTTTTATGCAAAAAAAGCAAATAAGGATTTAAAAATAACGTCTAATATTCTCATCGACAATGAAAAAAATGAATTTTTTTGGAAGATATTTTCGGGTCCTAACGGAATTATGATCTTTTCACCCGACCGTAAAATGGTGCGTCAGGATCTGTGGTACAATCAACCCAAAAAGAAACCAAAAAAAGACAGGAAAAATTAAATTCTTAAACCAATGACGCAAATATCATCGGTTTGTTCATAGCTGTCTTTCCATTTATCAAATTCTGTACTGAGAGATCCGAATTGCTGATCCATAACTTTACCCGAAAACTCGATCAATAATTTTTGAAAATTAGCACT
>JAYUZA010000354.1:0-12944 GCA_043752145.1 Flavobacteriales bacterium | reverse complement strand
TAATTATTGTCAGAAAAATCCCCTTCGGAACCGGGTCTCCGATATTTAGCTTGTATTTCAAATTCCCGTCTGTAATCAAATCACTTTCACCGACAATTTGTATTCTATTTTCTTCATTAGTCAATAGTAAGTATGATGGATACTTTTTTGATGACGCACTATCAAATACTACTTTGGTAAAATCACACTTTAAAACGCCACTTGAATATTCTGTAATATTTATTGGTGAAATAATAAATTGCTTAAAAAACTCATGCTTATTTAAAAAACTAATATTCTTTTTTAAAACTACTGATCTTGGTAGATCATGCCCGTAAAAAAGCAAATTATCTGCATACAATGTTTCTATCTTAGAAATATCTCGGCTATTATGAGCTTCCGACCATTCATATATGGAATGATATATTTTAACCGAGTCATTGGCCATTGCTGAACTAACCGAACCATTTGATATTTCTGTGGCTAGAAACGTTTGAGATTGACTTCCGTCCGGTTTTTTCCAAATTCCTACTAAATGGGTTTCAATTAATTTTCCTTCAAATTGTCCAGTCAGGCTACCTTTTGCATTAAACTCGTTCAACCAAAATTGATCCAAATCGGATACGGTGCCTTTAAGTGCCAAATCGACTTTAGCATTCTTATAAATATGATCATAATGATAAGTCCCTGTAATTTTACCGCCCTTTCGCTCAAGATGTAACTTAACTTCAAGTTGATTATTTATTAATCCGGTATAATTTCTATTAAAGTCCTGTCCATAAAGATTAAAGGAAAAGAGTAGCAAAATGGGTAAGATTGACTTCATTTTTGACAATAGGATTTTGGTCGATTTTTAAGGATACACGAAATAAAGAAAAATTCTTAAGTGAGCAAGAAGATTCATCATTTTTGCGTATTTCTACGTGAAATTTGCGTAGAAATACGGCTTTTTTTGCTGGAATGGCTTATTTCTTAAAAGGCACTATTAGTCATAGCGTCAAGTTAAGGTGTACAAAATAACCGAGCATGGTGACGGCTACGTAATGATTGAATCACAGAAGGAATCAAACTTAATAACTTCTCATACATATAATGAGATAAAGTCAAGATTGTGAAAGTATTTTAATACATTTAATTTTCTAACTGAGTTATTGCCGAATGAATTTTAGACGTAGAATAATCGCAACCGTTATCCCTCCAAGGAAAACAACATCTAAAAAGGATGAAAATTACATAGCGGCTATGCGCAAATACATCGATGATTCGGAGAGGCTAAGAGAGACCGCTGTTCAAAGATTTGATGCGATGATATTAGCCATAGGAACTGTTGCTATAGGATATACCGCGAATTATTTAAAGGATTATTCCATAAGTCACCCCAAAGCCGATTTGAGTGAAGTTCAAACAGCACAATTGATGTTCCTAATAGCGGTAGTTGGTAACCTAGTGTCACAGGTTGCCTCACTATTTACTAATACAGCTTCTGCGAAACACGGTAGAAATGCTTTGTGTAAATATGAAAATGATAAGATACCAAATGATTGGTCGGAGAAAAAATTTGAGTGGGTACAATGGTTTATTTTCAAAAGACGACAATTCTGGCACATTCTAAACAATACCCTTAACATTATCGCATTTTTCGCTTTATTAAGCGGAATTATACTATTCCTCGATTTTACCGGCCTATTTTGGTGGTTGCGTTGATGGTGTTGATGGTTGATTCGGGGAAGGAATGTTTTTTGGACCATTACCTTTTATGATATCGGGATCTGTTGGTTTGTTGATTTGATCTGACATAATTGTTTTATTTTGATGGTGGAAGTGGAGGCTGCTTCGGCCCAACACCTTCTTCTATTTTTGGTTTTGGAGGTGAGCCAGGAACCACAGGTTTATTATAGATCATCCTAGTTATTTCTTTGGTTTAGGTGGTGTTTTTGGTGAATTGCCACGAACTGAACCTCCCTCGCCATATTTTTTGACTACATGTTTATCGCCTTGTTTGGTTGGTTTTGAACTCGGTTTCGAGCCAGTTTTCTTTTTAGACATTTGCTTTGATTTTTCACAATGTAAAACTCTTATCCCTTCTGACAAAATCATTGACTAGAATATTTACAGTAATTATCAACAACTAGATTCTTTAAATCAAATTCTCAAATATTTCACCTGTTTTCCTCCGATGATTAACCTTAGTCCAATATATGTTCTTATTTATTTGTTCGAAATCTATTAATCCTTTGGTCTATGTTTATGTGGTTTTAAAGTTGGATGTTTTGACTTGTTGGGCGGATCAACACGCCTTCTCTTGTCGTCAGTTCCATTATCTTTTTTGGGTTTTGGTCCGGGTTTAATTGCTTGAATGTTTTGCATAAAAGTGAATTTTAAAATTGTTTTTAAGATTTTCGTAGCGTTTTTGTTGCCGCACTAAGTTAAACAAAATACTCGTAATCTCCGCCTTTACTTTAAACTTAGAGATGATATTTCTTGCACAAACATCTAAGAAAAAGAGATTTCAAATCCCTTGAAAAAACCTATTTCTTGAACAAGTGTTCAATAAATAGACCCCTCAAATCTTTTGGAAAAACCTATTTCTTACACAACCGTACAACATAATGCCGCCCATTTACCCCCGTTTACGAGAGTTTACGCCCGTTTCAGTATAAAATATGCTTTTTCATCTATTACATGACAATAAACTCAAATCGGAAACCACTTATTCATTGCCTTTATGTCATCTTTAACCGAGACCTGAACTAATTTTTCGGCTGAAGATATCCATTTGAAACCGGATAATAGTTGGACCTGGTCAATGGGTATTTTCTTTCTATTAAGCCAATGGAAGATAACGCTGTATCGTATTATTTTTGGGCTTAATTTTTTTCCGGGCACAAGGTACTCCAGTTTTTTTAGCATGTAGCCGATCGTACTGGTCTCCGTATTGCGCTTACCACAATAGTTGATTATTAGGTATTCAGATTTAAGTTTTCCTTCTAAGGACTTGCGTGGGCCAAGTAAATATTTTTTTATTATTTCCGCTTGACTTGGGTGAAGCGGAAGCCTTCGCGGATGTAATACTCGGCCGCAACTTGCAAATACTGTCTTTCTGGTCCAATTTAAATCCTTCAATTTAATGTTCAATACTTCACCGGGCATTAACCCTTGGTAGATCAAAAAAGAAAGCATAACCTGGTTTCGTAACTCAAGTAAGGGAAGAGTATCAGATTTCGCTTTTAGTAAAACTTTAAATTCTTTTTGAGTTAGTAAATCTGATTGCAACACAACTTTCGGCAACAATCCCCTTAAATAAATAGTCCTGCAAGGGTGGTCATTTCGTTGGCGCGTTTCAAGGAGATAGTCATAGTATTTTTTAATGAATTTAAGATTGCCGTTTCTAAATTTAGCTGAAGCCGCGGGATCGCGCAATTCTTTTAAATAGTTAAGTATATCTGCGTGGCCTGCATTTTTTGCTCTCGGAAATTTATTAAGATACCGTTTAAGTCCACATGCATATCCGGGAATAGACTTTTCAGAAAAATCTTTTTGCTTTAAATAATCAATGTAGTCCTGTATTACGGGATTGTCGTCACTTGTTTTCATGTAATTGGTCAATAATAGATTTTCTTAATTTTCGTGTCCGGGTATAATGATGCGTTGAATCCAAAAATGAATGTCCCAATAGTCTTTTCACAAATTCAATCCTTGCCCCATTATCCAATAAATGGGTTGCAATACTATGTCTTAAGCAATGAATGCATACCTCCCGTTTGATAAGGGATTCATTTTTTGTTCTTTTTGCCAGGGCCTTGAGAATATTATTCATGGTAAGCCCACACATGCGTGTTCCAACGTTGTTGATTAAAAAAGCCTGTGTCTTTACCCCCTCCATCAGGTAAGACTCTCTTTTTTGCATGTAATTTTTTAAGTGTGTGGCAACTGAATCAGACAGAGGAATTAGTCTATTTGTTCCCTTCTTTCCATATTTAACGACCAGTGTATTTTTTGAAAAATTAATGTCTTCACAGTTGAGCAGATAAATTTCAGATCTCCTGAGCCCACATCCATACGCAATTGAAAGCACGGCTTTTTCCCTAGTATTTTGGCAAACTTCATACAATTGTTTTACTTCTTCGAGCTTAAGAACGTAGCGTGGTTTTTTTTCAAACTTAATTCGTGGAAACCATAATGGGCTACCTTTAAGACTACCTATTTCAACTAAGTGCTTAAAAAAGAGACGAAGCACTACCATATGACCATTTTTTGTGACTTCTGTCAATTTCCTTCTTTTCTTTTTGAGACTTTTTCGTGTGTTAAGGTGATCAATATAATCCAGTACGTTCCCCATTTTTACATCCCGTATTCTAAATACGCCACTCTTTTCCAAGAAGCTTAGAAATTCGTTCACATTTGTGTGATAACTTGAGCTCTTAAAAACTTTATAGCCCTTGGCAACAAGCATGGTGCAAAAGCTGTTATACAACATAACATAAGAAGGCGTTTGTAAAGGATGGGTTAATTCATGTGACAATATTGAATTCCTAATAGAGGTCATATTTTATTTATTAAACTGAATTTTTTCCTTTCCGTGTTCAAGCTCTATCTTATTACTACTGATGTTTAAAACAACAGCACCTTCAATTTGTTCTCCCACACGAACGATTCGTTCTCCTCCATTAACAATAACTAAAGCCAAAATTTTGTTTGGACTCGATTGATTTCGAATGACTCCTTTGTAGCTTATTTTCGGCCAGTTGTACGATGAAACAACAATTGGCGCTTCCACTTTTTTAACCACATTTTTTTTGATTTGTGAAGTATTTGTGTTTTTTGCTACCGGACGAACATCATCTTTCAGAAAAGGATCCGTATAATCAAGACTTAGTTTTTGTTTTGTATCAACCTTGATCTTTATTGCTTTTGGTTCAATGTATTCTTCATTCGTAAAAAAAGCTTCATCACAATCACCACCGGCAAAAAAACTATAACCAACGTATCCCCATACGCCAATTACGGCCAGTAACATTATTCCGGTTAACGTTTTCTTTTGCATGTTTA
Source organism: Flavobacteriales bacterium (assembly GCA_043752145.1). Classification (GTDB taxonomy): domain Bacteria; phylum Bacteroidota; class Bacteroidia; order Flavobacteriales_D; family UBA2798; genus DASPJQ01. The sequence continues at coordinate 7,916 of JAYUZA010000354.1, read as the reverse complement.
ATTTACTGTAAAACTTCGGGTTGTTGAAAACGGACCTGAATTTCCGGCTTTGTCAATGGCTTTAATACGCCAGTAGTAAGTGCCATCGGCAATGGTGTCGGTAAGTATAGTTATACTTGACAAATATGCTTTGCGTAGGACACTTAAGGTCGAATTCTGGTAAATGTATACACTGTCAGTTAAAGGTGAACCCGAATCACTCCCGTTCGTCCATGAAAGTGTAAAATCGGGACCGCTTATGGTAGCTGCATTTGCAGGTGTGTTTAACGTTGGTGCAAGCGGATCGGTAAGATCAATATAAATTGAGCGTGTTGTAAAAGGCGTTGAACTAACACCCGATTCACCTTTAACGCCCCAGTCAAGATAGCCTTCGGTTAATCCGCTTACGGTAACAAAGGTATCGGTAATTACGATTTCAGGAACAATTAAACTTCCGCTGAAACCTGTTGTGTAAGATTTGACTGCTACCCTGTATTGCGTGGCGTTATATAGTCCGAAGAAATTTAGCGTGAAGGAAGTGGTGTTGGTCGCATAATTGTCTGCGGGGTTTATCAAAATAATTTGTTGTGTGCTCAAATCGGTAGTGCTATCGATCGTTATAGTTCGGGTCACAAAAGGCGTCTCACTAGAACCATTTTCAGCCCTAACGCGCCATTGGTAGGTTCCCGGTGTAAATACATAGGTAAACTGCGTTTGCGTTACGGATGTATCCATTAACAAACTGCTCATATTGTCGAACGATGGTTTGGCAATTTGTAAACGGTAAGTTCGTGCGCCTTCAAGCTCTTCCCAATAGAAGTTAATGGTTGCCGATGTTGTGGATAAATTATCGGAAGGTGATAATACTACCACATCTTTGTCGGTTAGGTCCTCGGCTATAAAATCGCGGCAACTTTGAAACAAAGTAAGCGCAAGAAAAAGCGGAATACCTATAAGTGCCTTATTGCTTTTTAAAATTTTGAAAATAATAGGTTGCATATAAATTTATTTTTTTGGTTCGGTTATCTTGTGTTGAGAAAATTTTTAAGGTCGAAATGCGGGCATCCTTGAACGATGTTTCAAATTTATGGGTGATCTTTACCAATTCCTTGTAATCTCCCTGGAGTTCCAGCATATGGGTCACCACTTTCATATTGTCGGTTGCAAAAACGTGCTGTTCCTTTATACTTGATACATTCGCATTTTCGGAAAATAAATTGGTATTGGTTAAAATGGCCTGTCGGATCTCTTCGTTCGATAGTTTGGAATTCCCGGCTAGTTGGTCAAGTTTTCGGAACTCAGCTTTTAAACGATGTAAGCGCGTTTCGGCCTGTTGAGCCTTTTGCAACTGTTCTTCCATGGTATTACACTCACTGTATAAGGCAAGGGTTGGCGAAATATTTTGCCTGTACATAAGTAAAAGCAGGAATACGGCCAGTAAAGGCGCCAATAAATTCAATTGCTTGTATGTAAAATTAAACTTCATTAAATTGTAAATTCCATTTTAAAATATCCCTTTTTTTGTTCATTGTCAAAATTGTATTTTACCAATAAAACATCCTTTACCCATTTTAATTCCTTGCATTCACTGATCCATTGATCTAAAACATCCGTTTCGTTGGATACTCCTTCAATGTAAATTTTATTATAAGCGAAGGCCATTACTTTTTCCTTTTGGATTTTCCCGTCTAGCGGAAAGAACTCCATATTGGTCAAACGAATCTTTTGCGGCACGCTTCTAGCCAATTGGTCGGCCATAATACTTATCACGGGACCTTGATTGAATGAATTCTTTCCGACCAAGGCTCTTTTTTCCGCAATTTCATTCTCCAATTTTTCCATTTCCTGAATAGCCTGCTTATTCATTATAAGTTGCTCATCCAATTGTGCGTGTTTTTCTGAATATTTTCGGTTGAAATAAAAATTAGTGAAGGCAACCGACATCAATACTCCAACATAAATAAGCATCAGGAATTTAAATTTCCCTTTTTGTTTGGCTTCACCCATTAGTTTTTTAGCCAGTTCGTTTTGTAAAGGTGAAATAGCAATGCCATCGGTTGCTGAGTTCATGCAGGTAGAAAAACCGATCATGTTCATTTGTCTTATTTCCATTCCTAAAACCGGGATTTTATGAACTTCCTCTTTGTCGGCAGGAGTAAGGGAGAATAAAAGACCATTATCAAAACGAATATGGTAATTTGAGGTGTGAATATTCAGGTTTGCGTCTTGGGTTAAAAGAGGCATTAATTGAATGGTAAACGGACCCACAATTATTTCGCTGGGGAATAGCTTTTCTTTTGAGAACAAACCAAGTATTTTTTCAAGTAAATCCTTACGAATGATCGTTCCGTAATGCTCACCACGAAATTCAAATGATTGAGCGCAGAACTCGGCAGTTTTAGCATCGGGTAAAATGGTTTGGATCAATTCCTGCTCGTTTGCAATAGCGCGACTAAGCTTTTTGTGTACAACTACTTTTCCTGTAATGACGATTGAAAAGAACGTTATTTTCTTTACAGTTTTTTTTAATTCCTCAAAGTTCAGGTCATTTTCCTGATGCATGAGGTTAATATCATCCCTTGTTTTTTTGCAAATGCTTAAGTTAAAAAAATAGTCTTCGCGTGAAGTGAAAGCCACTTCAACACAGCCGATGTAATTTTTAAGACCCGTTGACGATATTTTTTCTTGTCGGTACAAATTAATAGATTATAGTGGTTTTTATAAATATGCTTAGTTTATCTGTTTTTCTTTCTTTGGATCTGTTACTAAAAAACCAACGAATTATGGGGATGCGTGCCAGCAAAGGTATTCCGCTTGAAGTGTCATTTTTCTTTGCGTCCTCAAGACCGCCCAAAAGCACCATTTCTCCGTCTTGCACACGCACCAACGACTTAAAATGACGCTTCACCGAACCCGGTGGAGCAGTGGTGGAAATTTTTCCCGTAAAATCACTTTGTTCCACATCAATTTCCAGGGTTACCTGGTTATCGGATGAAACAAATGGTTTTATTGTAATGGTCAAATCGGCATTGATGGATTTGTATTGCTGCGATTGTAAAATATTTTGGTTCACCCCATTGTTCACCACGTTGTTGTTCACTTCTAAATAATATTCGGTTTTGCCAATGGTTAAACTGGCTTCGTGCCCGTTAAGCGTTGCGAGCTTTGGAGTAGAACGCATTTTTAAATAGCCGTCTTCCTCCAAAGCTTTTATTTTTACGTAAAATTCGGGTGTAACAAATCCCAGGTTCAATGAACCAAAGCCGTTTAATCCTGCAATAAGATTGTTGATGGAGCCGCTGGATAAAGTCATGTCTACACCACTTAAAATAGTTCCTCCTGTTTGTACAGGAGTGGTGCTTAATCCTGCAGTAATTCCGGTAGAGACCAGCGTACTTCTTTTAATGTCAACGATCATTACTTCGCATAGTACCATAGGTACCACCTGGTCGATCTGGTACAAAAAGCTTTTTAATTCCTGCATTCGTGGTGCCGATGCTGTTACAATGATCCCGTTCAAGTCGGTGAATTCTTTTATTTCAATTCCTTCCTTTAGTGACGCAGGAATAAAGTCAATTATTTTTTCAACGGTGCGGTATTGCATTTGAATGAGTTCGGTCACACGCAACCCTTCCAGTTTTCGTTCGCCAATTAAATAAATACCATTATCCAGTTTGTAGGTATAATCGGTGCCGTTAAAAAGGTAATTTAGAAATTCATCGTAGCTGGCATTCTCAATGTATAAACTGGTGTTTCCTTTGGGTTCGCTGTACAGGAAATAATTACTAAGGACTTCTTTGGAAACGCCTGCAATTATATCTGTGATAGGAACATTTTTGGCACTTACCGAAATAACATTGTTATCGCTTTTTTTGATGATAAGATTTTCATCATTCCCTTTTTCATTCTTATTATCGGTAAAGCGAGCGTCATTTTTTTCCTTTGAGTTTTTAGCCGAAGGTTCGTCTTTGTCGATATAGTAAAAATTGTCGGATGTCTTGGTAATGCGCAAGCCATTTGCCATAGCCATTTTATCCAAAGCGTTCTCGAACGGACGATTTTGAATGAATACGCTTACACTTGTGTTTTTTACATTGGGCGCGAGAATCACATTGTGCATGGTCTTGCGGGTAATTTCCTCGGCAACTACATCCAGTGAATCGTTCTTGAGTTCGAGCGATAAAAAATCGGTTTGATTCTCATAGGTGATCTTTGGCTTACGGTAAACTATTTTGGGTTTTACAACTTCGGGCAGGTATTTGTAAATAGACATAATAGAGCCATAAAAACGAATATCCAATTCATACTGACGCGCAATAAATATTAATACGTCTGAAACACGAGCGTTGCTAAAATTATAGGTTACAGCTCCGGTCACATTTGGATCGACACTCAAATTTAAATTATGGGCTGTGCCCAATCCACGCAGGAATTCGGGTAGTGAAACCCCGTTAACACTTAGTTCAACTTTTTCATCAAGACCCGGAATGTCGGGAAGTAAACGAAGCATGTTCATTTCAATGGCGGCATAGCGTTCCTGAGCGCGTGCGTTGCCCGCAAAGAAGAGTAGGCTCGCGAAAACGCAAAGGCGCAAAGATGAGAGGGCGTTCGCTTTGCTCACTTTTATTTGTTTCACGCAGAGGCGCAGAGGCGCGGAAAAGAAATACACGTTCGCTTCGCTCACACTGCTTTTTTTAGCCACGAATTTCACTAATGTCACGAATGGATAGAGTGTTTGATAAACACGAATGATTAGTGCGATCCGTGTCATTCGTGGCTGGTATTTTGTTAAAAAGTTCATTTTTCTTTGGTTAAAAGTTCAATAGTAATGAATACACTTCCTCTAAGGAAGTAGTACCCGATTCAAATAATTCAAAAGCATTTTCGGCAAGGGTTTTTATATTTCGTTCTTTTAGTAAGGCAGCAACATCATAGGTTCCCGACTTAATGGCATCGGCCAATTCGTTGTCTAACGGAATTACTTCATACAACGCTTTTCGGCCCTTATAACCTGTATAATGGCAGTTTGGACATCCAACCGCAACGTGATGTTTTTCTATATTTTTTTCAGCCTTGAATTTTCGAGGATAAAGATTTTTGTCAAACGGTTCCTGCGCTTTACAATCAATACAAAGTTTACGAACCAAGCGTTGTGCTACCGAAGTGTTGAGTGTGTTAGCTAGTAAAAAGGAAGGAACACCCATATCGGTCAAACGCGAAATAGTTCCCCATGCCGAATTGGTGTGAATGGTTGATAATACAAGGTGACCAGTTAATGCCGCTCTAATGGCCATTTGCGCTGTTTCTGCATCACGGATCTCTCCTAACATGATAACATCAGGGTCCTGGCGTAAAAATGTTCTCAAGGCCACTGAAAAGGTTAATCCAATATTTTCTTTAAGTTGCACCTGGTTAATTCCTTCTAACGTATACTCAATAGGGTCTTCAACAGTCAGTACATTTCGCTTTTCTTCGTTCAGGATCTTTAAAGTGCCATATAATGTTGTGGTTTTTCCCGAGCCCGTGGGGCCACTGATCAAAACAATGCCGTGAGGTTTTCGAATTCCTGTTAAATAGTTTTCCAGTTCATAGGGTGTAAATCCTAATTGTTGCAGGTCAATGTTGGTAGCATCGTTGCTTAAAAGACGTAAAACGATTTTTTCCCCATGCAGGGTAGGGAGTACCGAAACACGAATGTCGAGTTTCTTTCCTTGATAATCGGTTTGGATCCGTCCGTCTTGTGGCAAACGTTTTTCAGCAATATCAAGGTTAGCTTTAATTTTTATTTTATTGATGAGTGCCGGATATTCGTTTTTTTCGAGTTTATACCGTTCAACCAATAAACCGTCAATACGAATGCGCACCCTTGCTTTTTCATCGTAAATCTCCACGTGAATATCGGATGATCCTAGTTCACGCGCTTCCTGAATGAGTTTTGCGACAAAATCATCAGAATTGCCTGCTGATATTTCTGCCTTCTTAGAAACTGAGTTATTTTTCCGATAATATTTTCCAATGGTTTTGTTTAAAATATCCGAAGTAATAATCTCCGTTTTGATATCAAGGTTTAATAAGATCTCTAATTCATCCTTTCTACCCGAATCAAAGTTTGAATCCGAATACAGTTCAAGCGTTCCGTTATGTCGCGCTTTTGGTACAATGCGGTAATTCCAGGCCTGCTCGGGAGTAATTAACTGCTGAATTTCCTGCGTAAGCGCTATATGATCTTCTTCCATCATGCAATAAACGTTGTTAGTATGGGTGTTGAACAAATTAGGTTAAGGCAGAAGACAAGTACATAACAAATTCCCATATTCCCGGCTAGAGGAATAGTTAAATATTTCTTTCTTCGTAAATAATTAAGTCCAAGAAGTATAAATGAAATGAAATAAGTTGCCAATAGGAAAACAATGAGTTGCGGCAAGGGGAATATGAACGACATGCAAAATAACATGATAACATCCCCTAATCCAAAGACAGACTCGAGGAACGAAGCTCCCTTTTTTCGTATTTTGAAATAAAAATATAAAACGAGAATTTGAGTAGTAACAAACAAAATGTTTACCATTAGTAAGGAATTGTTCGTTTCCTCATTACTGAATAAAAAATAATTCGTCAATAAGGCTCCTGCCAGCAATACAAATAGTATTACCGATATTAAACGCGTTTTCAAATCCTGGTAAATAATACCAATACATGAAGCGATAGTTAATATTTCAAGTGCTATTTTCATTTTTTTTTTTGGATTTTCTGATTTCAACTTTCTGATTTCAGATTTTCCTCTAGTCTTTAGTAACCTCAGTAAGTTTCTTGTCTTGATCAATTTCCCAAACATTTATTTGTCCATCCTGATCAAAATCTACAACTGCGGTAGCTCTTGCCTTGAAAGAATTTCCACCGGCTTCAACCACATCTATTTTATAATTGGCGGTTCCGCCTTCGGTTGTAAGTTTTTCCTGCTCAAACCCTAATTCGGTTACATCGGCTGTATACTTTGAATTGGCATAAAAATATTCTTTAGCCAATGTTTGCACATGACCCAATTGCAATTTTGCTTCGGTAGCTTTTGCTTTTGAAACATTACCCGAGTAATTTGGCAAGGCTATCATGGCAAGAATCCCGAGGATCACGAGCACAATGAGGACCTCCATTAATGTTAGTCCTTTCACTTTTTGTTTTTCGCAAAGGCACCAAGTCGCAAGAGTCTTATTTTTCCCTCTTTTCTGATTTCTTATTTCCGATTTCATATTTTATTTATTTATCATTTTTTATTGTTACTCCATCAAATCGTTCATCGCAAACATCGGTTGATACATAGCCACAAGTATGACTCCTACCATTGTGCCAATGATCAGAATAAGTAAAGGCTCAACCAATTTTCCGGTGATGGCCGTTTGATGTTCTACTTCCTGATTGTATTGGGTTGCCAGTTTGCCAAACATTCCGTCTAACTGATTCACCTGTTCGGCAACTTTAATTAGGGATACCATGCGTTTATCGAATATTGGAAATTTCCTCATCGATTCACTTAAACTTACACCATCCACAATGTCTTTGCGAATAACGATAATGGCTTGTTCAATGGGATAGAAGTCGATCATTTTCTCGACAAGGGCTAATGCTTCTGTCAATGGTGTTTTTGCAGTAATGAGTAAATTCATGCTTTGGCAAAAACGTGCCTGGTAAACTTTCTTGATGAGTTTTCCGAACAAAGGCATATTGATCAAAAATTTGGCGCAATATTTACGGAACCATACTTTCTTGCGATTTATGTATAGGAAAACAATAATTCCAATGGCACAAAGCACAAAGTATCCTGCATAGGCTTGGGTCCAGTTTGAAAGACCAATGATTTTTTGCGTGAATGCCGGAAGTTCTTTCCCGAATTTTTTGAATACATCGGCAAACATGGGAACCACATTGTTCAACATGAAATA
>JAYUZA010000353.1:0-5340 GCA_043752145.1 Flavobacteriales bacterium | reverse complement strand
TCGACCATAACGTTTTATATAGATAATGATTCAATCTATCATCCCGGCATAAATTTTAAATACATTGTAAAAGATAATCAGGTTACATTAATTCGTTCGGGACAGGGAATTGTTATGAGTCCCTTTTACGACAGTTATCATAAACTTGAAATTTCATCAGAAGCACTTTACTGGAAAGTAGATGAACCCGTAATTGACTTTGCACCTTTGTATGGCAGTTCAAAAACCGATGCGCGTATTTCATCCTATAATTATTTTATTCCTGCCGAGTACGATGCCTTGCAAGGCATGGGAACCAAAAATCCATTGTATCCGATATCCGAACTCGCATTACGAAAAGACACCATGATATTACCCGTGGCCGATGTGGCCAGTTATATGGGTTATATTACCGAAGAAGCCATTCCGCTTTTTTACGAGCTAACGACCATGGGACTTATATTTTACGACAATGAAAGTGGATTGATAACGGTTAAGCCTAAACTCAAGGAATTTACAGAAGCACGCGCCAAGAAAAGAGATTACGATCCAATAAGTTTCGAATCCGATCTGAAAGGACCGGAAATCTCAACCACAAACCGTGACCTGAAAGAAGCTTTGGCAAAAGTGAACGCACAAATTGCACAAGTAAAACAAAATGGCGGAAGTGTGATTAATCTGGAGCAGGAAAAAGCGACAATTGAAGGAGAAATTAAAAAATTAATGGAGTCGCTGGGAGATCGTAAAACAAGTAACGCTACCCTTAATTTATCAAACCTTGACCTGATCATACGCGGTGTTAAGCGTGTAAATTTAAGTGATTCACAAATCGTGCGCGTGTACCCCTTCAATCAGGAATTTGTTGTGAAAAAAAACAGAGACTTTGTTTTTTCGGGTGTAGTTAATGCTGGAAGTACCGAGTTTTTTGGCAGTAATCTTTCATATGAATATGCCGAACATAAGATCAATTTACCACAAGCCGACAGCATGCGATTGCGTGTCTTTCCTTTCGGCTCAAAAGGCAGAGGCTCACAATTTCGCGTAGTATCGGTCATTAAAAACGTGCGTGGAACTATTTACATTGATCAAAAAGACAATAAATCAGGGAACAGAAAAGGAAATCAAAACTACCCTTATTTGGATTGCATTAAAGAATCGTTTGTTTACTACAATAAAAAATCGACTTACAACAGTGTTTACGACAGCAGCAAATTCTTTTTCAAAATAGCACCGTTTAAAATGGATTCGCTCGACAACTTTAAAATTTCGGGTGTTAATTTTGCCGGTGATTTTTATTCGGCCGGTATATTACCAACCATGAAAGAAACGCTTAAAGTTCAAAAAGATTATTCATTGGGCTTTATTCGTAAAGCCCCACCCGAAGGCTTTAGTTTATATGGCGATAAAGCAAAATTCAACAATGATATTCGTTTAAGTGATAAAGGTTTAAGAGCCGATGGCGAGTTGAATTATTTAACTTCTTATGCACAGTCAGACGACTTTGGTTTGTTTCCCGATAGTATAACAGGGATCGCGCAAAAATACGAAAACCGTGAAAGCCTTGGAAAAGCTGCGGGTCAATTAAACGTTCCTAAAATTACCGGAAAAGATGTTTATGTGAATTTTGTACCGAAAGAAAAAGTTTTTTATGCCAGTACAGTTGAAGCAAGTATGAAAACCCATAACGATGCAGCCGATTACAGAGGAAAAATAATTCTGCGTCCGGATGGAATCACCGCCCGTGGTAAATTCTTTTTCAATAATGCCGAGATGAAAGGAAAACTCATGAAGCTGAAATCCCGCACTATTGATTGTGATACAGCATCATTTAAATTAAAAAGTTTTGATGATAAGAATGCCGTTGCATTAAAAACCGAAAACGTAAACGCGCATATTGATTTTGATCAGCGCAACGGTGAATTTAAATCAAACGGAGCTGAATCGTTCCTTGAGTTTGAAGAAATACAGTATATCTGTTATATGGATCGTTTTAAATGGTTTATGGATAATGATGATATTTCATTGGAGAGCGATAAAAAAGGTGCCGACATTAGCATTGAAAGTGAACTTGACTTGGCGGGATCTAACTTCTTCTCTGTCCACAAAGATCAGGATTCATTGAACTTTATGGCACCAAAAGCGCGTTATGATATTCGTAAAAAAATAATTCGTTGCGAAAAAGTTGAATACATAACCGTTGCCGATGCACGTATTTTTCCCGACAGCAATAAAGTCGTGTTGCGAAAAAACGCGAATATGGATGAATTAACTAATTCAAAAATTATTGCTAATTACATTACAAAATATCACAGTATTTATAACGCAAAAGTTAAAATAACGGCCAAACGTAAATACATGGCATCGGGAGATTATACTTATATAGACGAGAATAATTTCGAGCAAAAAATCAAGTTCGCCAACATTTATCCCGACAGTACTTTCCAAACATTTGCCAAAGGTGAGGTTTTGGAAAAAGAAAAATTTGCTCTGAGTCCGAATTTTGAATATAAAGGAAAAGTGGTTCTGAAAGCTGCCGATATAGGTTTGAATTTTGATGGATATACGCGAATTGCACATAAATGCAAAGACCTTCCTAAGAACTGGTTTGCATTTAAAGCGGTAATTGATCCGAAAGAAATTGTTATTCCAATTACAACAGATCTGTTAAGCGATAATAAACGACCATTGGGATCGGGTATCTACATAAATCTTGATACTACCCAGGCGCTCCCTTACGCAGCGTTCTTATCGGAAAAACAAAATCCGAAAAACCATGGTATTTTAACTGTTGACGGATTTTTAATATTTGATAAGGCAAGCCAGGAGTATCGCATTGGTTCACTTGCAAAACTCAAAGAACTTTCCTTACCGGGTAATTATATCTCGGTTAAAAAAGATGGTTGTAATGTGTTTGGCGATGGAAAATTTACTGTTTTAAGTGATCCTAGTGTATTTAAAATCAACATGGTAGGCACAACAACTTTTGACAAAGGGAAAATGGAGATAAAATCGGCTATACTTTTAGACTTCCCGATCAATGAAAATGTGATGGAAAAATTTGCCGACCAGGTTATAGAATCTCCCGATATTGCCCCCGTTGAAGTTGATAACGGAGGTTTGTATGCCAAGGCCTTACGTGAAATTGGTAGCGAGGGAAATGCCGATAAAGCCTTGGAAGACATTAACATAAAAGGTGAGCTTAGGAAGGGTTATGATGAATTTAAAAAGGCGCTTTTCCTTGCAGATGTGACACTTAAGTGGAACCCTGAATCATTATCCTACGTATCAAGTGGCAAAATTGGCATTGGTAACATATTTAATAAGTTTGTTTTCAAATACGTAGAGGGGAAAATTGAAATTAAAAAAACCAGCGTTGGAGACATCATTAGTGTATTTTTGCAAGTTGATGATTTAAACTTCTTCTACTTTACTTATAACTCGAAGAAGGGATTGGCCAATGTTTGTTTCGGGACTGCGAGTTTTAATACCACCATTGATGAAATGAAAGCCGATAAGAAAATAGTAAAAGGGGCTAAAGGTGAAAAGGATTTTGAATATACAATTACTACTACACAAAAAGCAATTGGTTTTAGGAATATGGATTAAGAAAAAAATTAATGATAATTAACGACTACTCTTTTTACAATATAATTTTCGTTTTGTTTGCCTATATCATGGGAAGCATACCTACTGCTGTTTGGGTTGGAAAATATTTTTACGATATTGATATTCGTGAACATGGAAGCAAAAATGCCGGTGCTACAAATACCTTCAGGGTATTGGGAAAACGTGCCGGAATAGCTGTGCTTATTGTTGATATTCTTAAAGGCTTTATTGCTGTAAAATTGGGTGGCACTTTCTCGGAGTACTATGCCAATTCAAACCCATTGGTCAATTTTAAAATAATTTTAGGCATTGCCGCTGTTGCCGGCCATATCTTCCCGGTTTTTGCAAATTTTAGGGGCGGCAAGGGTGTTGCCACCCTTTTTGGGGTAGTTATAGCCATGCATTGGGAGGCAGCCTGTACATCGGCAGGTATTTTTTTGGTGGTTTTTATTGTGTCAAAATATGTCTCGCTTGGTTCAATGCTAGCCGCTATTGTTTACCCTTTTATTATCGTTTGGGTATATAAAACGCAGGCCACTAGTATGATATACTTTTCAATGGCTATTGCCGTGGTGGTATTATTTACCCACCAAAAAAATATCGAGCGCTTGGTAAAGGGTGAGGAAAGCAAAATGAACCTACGAAAGAAAAATTAAACCCATTGTACATACAGGTGTACAGCATAAAACACTAAGCCCATTTTACTGAAAAAGTTCCTTACATATCACTTACTACTACTAACGTATATACTGGGTAGTTACTCGGTTTCAATTGCTCAAACAAAGTCTGAACAGGATCTCTTAAAGGCCGGTAATAAATTGTTTTACGAAGACAATTTTTCGGGCGCAACAACATATTTCCTGCAGCTCTTAAGTTTAAATCAAACCAATGCCGAGTACAATTTTAAATACGGGGCCTGTATCCTTTTCAGCGATGGGGATAAAAACAAATCACTTAAATACTTATTGTTCGCTGCCGCTAAACCAACAGGACTTGATAAAGAAGTAAATTATTATACGGCCCGTGCACTCCACCTTAATTATCGCTTTGGTGAAGCCATTAAGTATTATCAAAAATACAATGCTGTTGCCAATGAAAAAGACAAAGAAAAATACCAAATAACCCGGCAAATTGAAATGTGTAATAACGGTAAACGCCTATTGCGCAATGTTACCGATCTGGTTGTTGTAAGTAAAAAAGATTATAACGAAGCCGGTTTTTTCAGGATCTATAATCCCAAAGAAATTGAAGGAAAAATACTTGTTGCCAACGATCTTCAAACCAATGCAGATAAGAAAAAAGACCATCGCATTGTCATCAATCTCCCCCGAAAAAGCGATATCATTTACTTTTCAAGCTACGGTGATGATGGAAAATCGCTGGATATTTATCGCGTAAAACGTTTGCCCGGTGAAACATGGTCAAAGCCACAAATTATTCGTGGTATGGCCAATACACAATACGATGAAGACTACCCTTACCTGCACCCCGATGGACGTACACTTTATTTTTGCTCAAAGGGACATAACAGTATGGGCGGGTACGATATTTTCAAGAGTACGCTTGATCCGGAAACCGAAACTTTTTCGCAACCCGAGAATTTAGATTTTGCCATAAATACTCCCGATGACGATATGTTATACATTCTTGATTCATTGGAAAAATCGGCTCACTTTGCCTCAAAACGCGAAAGTGGTATTGGTAAAGTTCATGTGTACAATGTGCGCGTTGAACGCATGCCTGTATTGATCGCTA
>JAYUZA010000352.1:0-5370 GCA_043752145.1 Flavobacteriales bacterium | reverse complement strand
CCTGTAGTGTTTCAGAATTAAGGTTAATAGGGAAAACGATCTTATGAATATTTTCGGTGAGGGTTTTCTCTTGAACAATAACGAAAGGTGCGTGGGTGCTTGTAATTACTTTAATGGCAAAACTTCCAAAAACTTTTTGCATTCCTTTGGCGCCATGGGTACCCATGATGATAAGTGAAGCTTTTATTTTTTCGGCTGTTTTAGCTATATCGGTAAAAATATTACCGGCTTCTACGTGTATATGAAATTGAATTTCGGGTGCACCGGCCTTAAAACCTTGAATAATATCTTCAAGTTTTTTAATGGCTTCGGCTTTTTCGGCCGGGGTTTTTATAATGTGCAAAAAATGCACCGAGGCACGAGACTGTTTGGCTAATCGTACAGCTTTTTTAGCAGCGGCATCTCCCACAACTGAAAAGTCATGCGGTACTAGGTAGGCTCTGTTTTCCACGTTTCTTGGTTTTTCAAACGCAAGATAAGAAAAAACTAACAAGTTTCGGTAAAAATCCATCAGGTTTTTACACGAAAACTGTTGAATAAGTTAGCTAACCCTTGATACCCTTATGTTTTTGAAAGGATTTTAGTATTTTTTTACCCCTGCTGGCAAAGGCCGGTTTTGGGTTTTGGCCCATTTCAATCTCAATAATGGGTATAAGTTCGTTACCCAATTCGGGGTAGGTTATGCACATTTTGTGCAAAACGCTCATGGCAAAAACCCGTATGGCAATGGGTTCCTTCTTGTCTTGTAAAAAGTTAAAAGATAGCTGGATGGTTGCACCATGTAGTTTTTCGGGAATTTCAACAAGGGGTAATAATCTTAGCGTATTTCGTTTAACCGCATCGTGAATGGACTGCTTTTCGAGATTTTTCAGAATTTTGGGTAAATGTTTTTTGATCAATACAGGGTTCTTTTCGGCCGTAAGATTTACACTGAATGCGGCCCGTTGAGCCAAAAGATAATTACTGCTCAAAAAATAATTTACAAGTTCGCTGAACTTTTTTTGGTCTTTACCGATGTAAGAAGCAATTTTTTCGGCTTGTTTACGCGAATGTTCCTTTAATAATGCAACCTGAATATTCACACAGCTTATTTTTTACCCGAAAGTTGTTCAAGTCGTTCGCGTTCTTTGTTGGAAAGGCTTTCCATTCCCTTTTTCGCGATTTTATCTAGTAAACCGTCCAGTTCCAACTCCTTTTCTCTTCGCTCGGCATTGTATTTGTCTTCAATGGTTTTATAATTACCTAAACTTTTACCCTCTTTATTGTTGGATGAACGAACCGGTTTGGCAACAAAAAAATAAATGACCACCAGCCCTGCAATAAGAAGTATAGCAATTATGAGTGGGGTATTCATTCGCTTTTTTTATGCAATTTAAATAAAAACGGGAATCCTGAAATTGAAAATCGCAATTTTTTTTCAGGCATCAATTTCGCTTGCGTAGGCAATGTAGGTTGAATGGGGCATGGGCTCAATTTTGCCCTTCATGCGCGCAACTATCTGTCCGCGGTGATAAGCCGAATGGCTTATTAAATGGGTTAAAGCATCGCTGATATTCATTTTGCGTTTGCTGCCATCGGGCGGATAAATAAAATGGATTACCCTGTTTAATTCCGGTTCGGTGATGTTTTGTAAATAAGCGTTCCATTCCTTTGCATTTTTATGCATAAGTATTTCAATTTCATCAAGGTTTCGTTCTTGGAAAAGAGTTGTTGTAAATTCTTCGGCTTTAATTCGGCTCATCCACATTGAATGTGCCGAAAGGATATGAGAAAACAGGAGTAATGATCTTTCGTCATTGTCATTTATTTTTCGAAGCGCATCAAGGATCATTTTATTGGCCCAAAGTTCGTAGTCAAATTGTTTTAACAGCAATTTTTTCATGTGTGTGATTATTTTTTATCGGTGAATTTAACCGGACCTGTTTGGTAAAAATTGGTGGAAGCGTTCGCTTTTAACCGATAGGTTTTGACAAATTCACCCAACAATTTTTTAAATTCGACTTCATTGGCGGCTTCAATTTCGCCCGGTTTTATACTGTAAAAATAATAGTTAATGCTGCCGTTTGAATTGAAGTAAATGCGATTATAACACGCAGTCTCTTTCCCGAATTTGAATCCGTTTTTATCCAGATAGTTTGCCAGATCGTAAAACAAAAGTTTATAGGCGGTTAAAAATTCTTCTTTTTTCTTTTCCGGAAAAGCGGCCTGGGTTTTATCATTGTTCATAGCCGTTGCATGCGTTTTATCCAGTTCCTTAATAAGGCCTTTGGCACGGGCTTCCTTCATGGTTAAGGTGGTTTGACTAATACCGGTAAGGGTAAGTATGAATAGGAGGAATGTTGTAAGTATAGTTTTATACATGGTTATAATTGTTTTTTAATTGAATGTATGAACCGAGTACGGTTTCATGCTTGTTGATTGTGTATCGCAATTTAAATACTTTTTGTGTATTAATTACATCAAACAAGTACCGTGCCTTAGTCTTTTGTTAAGGATTGATAATAGTCATAATAACAGGTGAAATTTGAGGCCTGAGTAAGTGTTTGAAGAAAATTCGATACCCTTTGAACCTTTTGGCAAGTTTTGAGTATTACTGTAGATTTTTTGGCGCCAACATGTATTAACTTATTAATTTACAGCATATGAAAACTACAATTATCGTCCTGGCACTGTTTTACACTTCCACGTGTTTTGGAACAGTGAACCCGGTGCAAAAGCAAAAAGTATATTCAATTGTAAAGCAGTATCAGTCCAATGCCTGGTATTCTCAGCAACTTGAACTTTGGGAAACTGAAGTAAAAAAGGATCCGGCTAATGCCGAGGCCTGGTTAAATGTTTATTCGGCAACACGCATGCTTAAATTGTGCAACGGAGGCAAAACAAAAGAGGATATGAATGCCGTTGTGGAAAGAATTACTAAAAGCATACCCAATACATTTGAAGCAAACTATATTCAATATTGGAATGGGAATAATGAAGAAGATTTATTCAAATATCTTTTAAAAGCGTATGAAATTGATCCAACACGTGCCGAGACGTTTGATGATTTTGTTACATATTATGAAATAAAACGTGATAAAGTCCAGATAAAGGAATTTTGTGAAAAATGGTTTGCTTCAAATGATATTTCTGAAGGATTGATGGCATGGAATTACAATATGTTGATGTCGTGTGACGAAAACGCGATTTTAATTACCAATGGCGATAACGATACATATCCGGCATTCATTTTACAAAATACAAAAAATATTCGTAAAGATATTGCGGTGCTGAATGTTTATTTACTCGCAAATAAAGAATATCGCGATGCGTATTTTAAAGAACTGGGAATTCCGGTATTTAACGCTCCGGCCGGGTCTGATGCGATAAAATTAAATCAGGCAGTTTGCGAACATATTCAAAAACATTCCAATCGTCCGTTTTATTATGCCAACACCGTTGATCCGGTAAATTATGCCAATGTTAAAGCCGATCTGTATTCTGTAGGACTGGCATTTAAATATTCGAATGAAGGTTTTGATAATGTGGCTGTGCTGCGTAAGAATTATGAAAAGAATTTTTTAAAGGATTATTTAAAGGTCGATCTAAAGAATGACATCAGTCAAACAGTAGTGGATAATATTAACGGAAGTTATTTATTACCTTTTATTACACTGTACAATCATTATACGGAGACGGAAGAAAAAGCCAATTTGGAAAACTTAGCAATTTTGGTCAACACCATTGCCGATAAGGCGGGCCAAAGCGAGGAAGTGAAAAAGATCATCACTCAAGGCGAAAACAATGTTGTTTCCTATGTTATCAAAGACCCGAAAGAAGTTTTGTACGGTATGGTGAAAATTAACGAAAATTTGCAGGCATCATCTTTTGAAACAAGTAATTTCATGTACAATAAATTTTTGGAGGATCTTTTAAGACAAAAACGATATGATGATCTAATGGTGGCGAAGCAGGAGAAAGTTGATTGGGCAAGTTTACTGGTACCGTTGTATAAGAATTTGACTTTTGATCAATATTTTGCGCATGGTAAACCCGATGATGATGGTTTTCCGGTATGCAATATTTCGTATGAAGCAGCTCAATTGTATTGCGATTGGCTAACCAATGTCTACAATAATTTACCGGGAAAGAAAAAACAATTTAAAAAAGTTAAATTTCGTTTACCAACCGAAAAGGAATGGGAAATGTTAGCGCGAAGCGGTTCTGAGAATAACTATAAATACCCTTGGGGATATTTGGGCGATACAAAAGACGGCTTTAAGCGCGATGTAATTACCAATCAAAACGGATGTTTTTTAGCCAATATTCAAACGAATAAAGGCGCGAGTTTTGATCCCAACGTTTGTCCAACACATGATGGAGGTGTTTTTCCCGTTACAAATTCATCGTATCATCCAACCGACTATATGATGTATTGTATGATAGGAAATGTGGCCGAAATGGTGCAGGAAAAAGGAATTGCTAAAGGAGGCGGGTGGAATACGGTAGCCGAGGAAGCAACCATTCAAAGTCAGCAAAAATACAATGCTCCTGATGCAAACATCGGATTCAGGGTAATAATGGAGATATTGGAAAAATAATTGGAAATTTTCGCAACATATAAGAAGTATACCGATGCGGAATTGATGGAGTATATTCAAAAAAATGAATATGCAGCCTTTGATGAATTGCATTTGCGCTACAGCAAACGGTTGTTTCATTTTATGTTAAAGATGTTGAACAACGATGAAGCAAAAGCACAGGACATTTTACAAGACCTGTTCATGAAAATAGTGGAACGTCCGCATATGTTTGACACGACAAAAAAATTCTTCACCTGGGTTTTTACTGTTGCAGCAAACATGTGCAGGACGGAGCATAGAAATAACAGGGTAGAAATTTCTACCGATGAACCTGAAGTTTCCGGGATTCGCAGCAACGTAGAGGAACTCATTGCACAATTCGATGCCGGGGTGTTTGATCAACATCTTGGCTGTGCATTGGATAATTTGTTATACGAACAAAAGGAAACATTTTTATTGCGATTTCAAGAAGGCTTTAGCATTAACGAAATTGCCGATATGATGAATTGCTCGGTTGGCACTGTAAAATCAAGAATTTATTATACTACCCGAAAACTGGCAATAGATCTGCAGGAATTTAAACCGCTTTTAAAAAAATAAGTATGGAAGATAATTTTGATATTCAACAATTGGTTGAGGCTAAAGATTTTGCAGAGCTTAATGCTGCTGAAAAAAGTATTGTATTGAAAGAAGTAACAGCCGATGAATTTACCCAACGAAGAATCTTGTTGGTAAGCACGCGTTTATTTCTGGAGACAAGTGTTAAGGCTGTAGAGCCCAATGATGTGTTTAAGGAGTCAATTGCTGC
>JAYUZA010000351.1:0-5375 GCA_043752145.1 Flavobacteriales bacterium | reverse complement strand
GGTTATAAGGTAGCCGATATTTACGGATTTGAAGTGTTTACTCAAAACCCACTCATTAAAGCGTACGATGGAATTGAAAGAGAAATACATGTGCCTATTGAGCCTTTATAGCAAGATTTGCAAACCGAAAGGTGATTAATGCAAAAGGATTGCAGATTATTTACACCAAATTTGTATCCATAAATTTTAGTATAAACATTTAAATAAAACATTATGAAAACAAAACTTTTGATCATTGGTGCATCAGGCCTTTTAACTGTTGGCGCTATTTGTCACCTAACCGGTAAATGTCCTTTAAAGGCCATGAAACAATTTCATTCAACCGAGCAGGTTGACAAGAAGTAACATGAAATTATTTTAAACAAATTAAGGGAATCATAACGGTTCCCTTAATTTTATTTTAAATCTTAATACTAATTTTGGGCTGTCCTTTTGCAAAAAAATTGAAAGTTAAACTATGGGCCAAATCACTTCTTCAAAAAACCTACTTCAATAAAGCCAACACGTAGTTCTTCCTTAATCTCTTTGGAACCGTATATTTGTAAATGAGTTGCTTTATTATTCGGGTCAAAAATAAGAGCAAATGTAAAAGAGGCACAGCAGCCTCGCTCAAAATTTATGAACTCCAATAATTCCTTTGAATACTCAATCGGCTCATTAAATATTAAATCAAATCCCGTTTCCAATTCTTCCGTTCTAACTATTTTTTTAACCATTGACTTCTGCAAAAACTCCTTACGCTCTATCATTTCATCATTCGATAAATTACATGAAGGGACCAAAGACTTTAGATCACTTGTGTCATTTGGATTTGTTGAACAGGTTTTGTCGCAAGAATTTTTTCCGCAGCTTCCGCACGCATTTGATTTTTTGGCTTCGGTTTTATTTGGAGATTTACATTTTTCTGAACTGCACGAGTTACCGCAGTTGAAACAAAAATAAGCTGCAACAATAACTGCCGCACTTATTAATACTATATATACTATTTTCATATTACAGGTGCTTATTTTACTAAGTTAATCATTTGTAAATAGGCTTTAAGCTCACTTTTGATCTCTGGAGATCCATATCGTTGATAACGGATGGTTTTCTTTCTTGCATCAGTAACAAGAGCATAATCATACATAGGACAGCATTTCAGCTCCAGTTTCAAAAAATCCATCAGTTCAAGGGTGAGTTTATCATCAACATTTTCATAAACAAATTCATAACCGGTTTCGAGTTCCTTAACTGACGATATTTTTTTAAAGGCATCCATTTTTCTAAACGCCTCTGCTTCCGCTTTTATTTGTTCGGTCGTTTTTGTTGTACATAAGCTTTCAGAAATTCCATTCATTGAAGATGACGTTCCTGATGAACAACTTTTGTCACAAGATATTTTACCGCATTTTTCGCAAGTTTCGTTTTTATTTTCCATTTGTTTGCTTTTAGATATTGACGAACAAGAATTACTACAGCTCCTTGCTGCACTACCGTTTTTTTTGTTACCACAATTTTTAATGGCATTACAGGATGTTGCTGCTATAACAATACTAGTTAAAGCAATAAAATTTAGGATTCTCTTTTTCATTTTCTTTTAGTTTTAAATTACTTTAACAAAGGTAAACCGTGGAGTATAGTCAATGGTTTATCTTTGTAGTGAAATAAATTTAAAACTATGCTAATAGGTGAATTATCAAATCGTTGCGGACTAAGCAGAGATACCATTAGGTTCTATGAAAAGCATGGCCTTATCCAAAAAGCTAAGTCAAAGGCGAAGTTTAATAACTATAAAGATTACTCAGATGACACGCTTCATCGACTCTTATCAATAAAGAAAATAAAAAGTTTTGGTTTTACACTTAACGAGGTTTCCGGTTTACTTGACCTTATTGATGTTAATCAAGCAACCTGCAACAACGTTGAACATAAAATAAAAGACAAAATTAATTTGCTTGATGAAAAAATAAGAGAATTAATTTCAATAAGAACCATGCTTATTAATGGCGTTACGAATTGTTCAACTGCATGTGATCCATTAAAACCGGATGACAATTGTCCTATTTTGATCTCTTAATTGACGGATGCTGGAATGAGCCCTCATTAAAAGTTAAAGTATTGATTTTTAGAACATCAATAGGGTTACAAGATTGCCCATATTTCAGTTTATTTTGTTAAACAATTTTCGTTAAAATTTCATACATTTAAGGTGTGAAAAGAATAGCGGTCATAGTTTTAGCGGGTTTTTACTTACTTATGGTAGTAGGTGTTACCTTAAACTATCATTATTGCGGTGGCAAACTCAAAAGCATTTCACTCTACACAAAAAAAGGATGTTGTGGTGAGAAAAGCGGTGAAATGAAAGGTTGTTGTGAAAACAAAACGATCACCAAAAAAATTGAAGAAAAACACAAAGGCACCTCTGCTCTTGATGTTCCTAAGACAAGCTTTCAGGATTTATTCATAGTTCCTGCAAACAACGCCCTTCTTTGTTTTACAGTTCCTCCGGTAAACACTAATTTATCGTTCAATATTCATGCCCCACCCGACATAAAAACGGTGGACACTTGGCTACTTACACGAACGATCCTCATTTGATTTAAAAATTCCTTTTTACTCCTGCTATTTTCATAGCGGGGTTTCTCATTTTATTTTCGATTTTATAAATTATTAATTCATAAACCATGAAATCAACGATTCACGAATTCACTAACCAAAAAATTAAAGCCATGAGTAAAACAATTAAGACACTTTTACTTGCTACAACCGTAACTTTTGTTGCGCAAACAAGCAAGGCGCAAACAACTGCTTTGAATTATTCATTTACTGACTGTGCCGGTAACGCACAGGAAATTTTTGCCGACCTTGATGCCGGTAAAGCCCTAATCGTTGAATTCTTCATGAATAGTTGCAGCCCATGTGTTGTAGCGGGCGGAAAACTTGAAAGTATGAAAGCTGATTTGCTTGCCGAATTTCCAGGGATGATTAAATCATACGCTTTTGGCTATACCAATTCATATACATGTACAACCATTAACAATTGGGTTACTACAAATGGTTTCACATCTATTCCATCAGACAGTGGCGCAGCACAGGTTGCCTATTATGGTGGTATGGGTATGCCTACTATTGTAATTCTCGGTGGCGGAACTTCGCACTCAGTATTAGGAACTCCTTATACCGCGTTTACTACAAGCGATACAACTACTATGGCTGCCGACATTCGTTCATTTTTAACGGGTACAGGTGTGAAAGAAAATGCCAGCTCAATTACCGAACTTTTGATTTATCCAAATCCTACAAGCAGTCAATTGACGATTTCATTCAGCCTGATCAAAAATTCAGATGTAAAAGTTGATGTTCTTGACCTGACAGGACGCATAATTACTACTGTAATGAATGAAACGGCCACAAGTGGCGCGGTTAACAAAACCGTAAGCACCGGATCAATGGCTGAAGGAAATTATATTGTGCGCATTACCGCAAACGGTGTTGTTTCGCAACAAAAATTAAGTATTGTACGATAGGATCACTTTTGATTTAAAGTTTTGATGAAGAAAATTAGTTGTTTATTTTTGATTGGATTCTGTGCGGGTTTATTACATGCACAGAATCCTTTATTTATTCCTGATACATTAAGCGGTACGAATTTTAGTTTGAGTGTTCAAACAGGAACACAAGTTTTTATAGGATCAAACATTACACCTACTTTCGGTTACAATGGAAATTTTTTAGGGCCTACGCTACTCATTAATAAAGATGATAGTATAACTTTAAATGTTACAAATAACCTGAGTGTTTCTACCACGGTTCACTGGCACGGTTTTCATGTTGCGCCTCAAAACGATGGTGGGCCTCACCAAATGATTATGCCGGCCATGACCTGGAGCCCATCGTTTAAAATGCGTAATGAAGCAGCAACTTTCTGGTATCATCCACATGGGGAAGGAAAAACAGAAATACAAATATCAAAAGGATTGGCTGGAATGATCATTGTACGCGATGCTGTTGAAGCTTCGTATAACTTGCCCCGCACTTACGGTGTTGATGATTTTCCGTTGATCGTTCAATCAAAAGCGTTTGATGTATTGTACCAGTTTATGACAGCTACGCATGAGGACAGCATCTTGATGGTGAATGGTACAGTTGATCCCTACCTTAACGTACCGCAACAGGTAGTGCGTTTGCGCTTATTGAATGCATCTGCTGACAGGACGTATTATTTTGGGTTATCGGATAATTCAAATTTCAGTTTGATTGCAAGTGATGGCGGATTGTTATCTGCACCTTACACAACAAACCGCGTGCGTTTATCGACTGGTGAACGTGCTGAGATATTGGTTGATTTTTCAAGCTATACATTGGGGCAACAGGTATATTTAATGAGTTACGCATCTGAATTGCCTCACGGAATTATTGGAGCTGACTCTGTTGGCACAAGTACAATTGTTATGATGGAAGGCTATTATGACAACCCGTTAAATGGTTTGGATTTTAATGTTGTGCGTTTTGATGTTGGAGCACCAACAGCTAGTCCTGTTACTACAATACCCGTTTCATTTACTCCAAAAATCCCATTATTAGAAGCAAGTGCAGACCGGACAAGAAACATTCACTTTTCAGCCGACACTGCTTTTAGCGGACCACAGGGTTTTGTTGATGGACCATTTTTGATGAACAACACTCCGTTTCACATGGATTCTATCAATATAGTGACTGAAATAAATGATACGGAAATATGGGAGCTTACCAATAGCACTATGGTTGCGCATCCTTTCCACATTCATGACATTGAGTTTTATGTATTGGATATAAACGGGAGCCCTCCTCCGCCAGAGTACGCAGGATTAAAAGATGTTATACTTGTGCAGCCGAATGACACGGTGAGGTTCATTACGCAGTTTACAACGTTCAGCAACTGGTTTGTGCCATACATGTTCCATTGTCATCTATTACATCATGAGGATGACGGAATGATGGGAACTTTTTTAGTGGTTGATTCAACTACGATTGGCGTAAACGAAATAAACACCATTGCTGCTGATGTTTTAATATATCCTAACCCAGCAAATGATATGGTAAATATAAAATTGCCAAAGGGCAAAACAGGTGAACTTTTTATTACGAATATGCTTGGTGAAGCGATCATGCGAACGAGATCAACTGAAGAACAGCACACGTTAAACACCACTTTTTGGAGCCCCGGAATGTATATACTGCATTGCCGGTTTGGTAATTCTACTGTAAGTAAAAAAATAGTAATTGAATGAGGTTACTGTTTTTCATATCGTCTTTTGTTTGCGCTCAATTTGTTTTTGGGCAAATATCCCATGCAGGTTTTGAAGTATGGAATACTGCTTCAGGTTATCCTGATCCCGCTGATTGGGATAACCCGA